>SHVD01000018.1 GCA_009691185.1 Candidatus Nanopelagicaceae bacterium
GACTTTAAAGGATGCAGAACTAGTTTTACATCTTACAGAATGGAAAATCTATCGAGAGATTAATCCTGCGCAGATTAAGTCCTTAGTGAAGAGTGCAATTATTATTGATGGCAGAAATGCACTAGATCGTGAGGCTTGGCGCGCTGCCGGGTGGAAATTTAGAGCACTCGGTCGAACAAATCATGAATGATCAGATTGATCAATTACTGGCTTTAAAAACTTGGGCCATAGTTGGTTTAAGTAATAACTCCGAACGAGCAGCTTATGGTGTTGCAAAAGTGCTGATGGAGCATGGTCATACCATCATTCCAGTGCACCCAAAAGCTGAGAGTGTTCATGGGCAAAAGGGATATGCAAAGCTTGCTGAGATTCCGGTGACACTAGATGTGGTTGATATTTTTGTTAACTCAGAGCTTGCAGGCGCAGTAGTTGACGAGGCAATTGCTATCAAGTCTAAGGGTGTTTGGTTACAACTTGATGTAATAGATGAGCAAGCGGTTGCTCGAGCAAATGCTGCAGGATTAATTGCAGTAATGAATCGCTGCCCTGCAATTGAGTATAAAAAGCGCGCTTAATTACTCCTCTATCTCGCCACTGTAATACTGCTGAGCATGAATAATTTCAGTCAACGCACTTTCTAAATCACTACTGGTGAGCCCAACCTGCTTAATTGATTGATCAAACTTAAGTTTTGGATTTCTTGCCATCAAATGTAGGTATGGGCGGTAGTCATCAATTGCAGGGTCTGTCCTAAGGCCTCCTGTGATCACAAATTTATCCAATAAATCAGTACTACCAAGAGGTAAGTCCAAAACAGCGCGCAGATTCTGCTCATAAAAGTTAGTAACGCAACCGATCTGACTCCAATATTTTGCATGCGGAGTTACCCAGTTAATACCAATTAGTTGCTTGTAATCTGCAGCATCAACTAATAGCTCAAAACCACCAACTAACCCAAGTTCACCAGCAAGTTTTAAAACAGATAGTTGAATTTCCTGCGATAACTCATCACTTATTCCTGGCAGAGGGGTGATTGCTAAATCATTGGTGATCAAAGTAATTGGCCAGCTAGCAACCTGAGCATGAGCTGATCTAGCCACTAAAATTGATAGGTACTCACCAGTGGTTTGAGTGGTTTTTATCTGTTCTAGTTGTTCCAGAGTCTTCGCAGATGGATAGATTCGAACTCCTGCCCGTTCTGCAGTTCTTACTGACGTAGTCGAAATTATTCTTGGATCAATTAGTAAAAAGTCACAGTCCTGGGCAAATTTGATTAAATCCTCAGTAGCTAAAGCCTGATTTGTGAATTTAAGATTAATTCCAAGTTTTCGACCCTCATTTAAGTAGTTGATTTGACCCAATTCATCTACAACTAGACCAACAACCGGTAACTTCATGTAATAAGGTTACTCGCATAATGGTTGATTTAATTCTTGCCTCCGCCTCACCATCAAGACTTAGGCTGCTAGAAAGTGTTGGAATAACTCCTAAAGTAATCGTGAGTGGCGTTAACGAGGAGGCGGTAGGGTTTGAATCACTTACTCCAGCTGAATTAGTGGTTGCACTAGCAATCCTTAAAGCACACACCATTAAAGATAAAGCGCCGGTCAACTCTTTAATTATTGGGTGTGACTCTACTTTTGAGTTTGAAGGGAAGTCTCTAGGCAAACCAGAAACTAAGGAAAATGCAATCAAAAGATGTAAACAGTTAAGTGGAAAATCTGGCTATCTACACACTGGGCATTGCTTAATTGATTTGAAACAAGGAATTGAATTGAGTGAAAAATCAACATCTAAAGTGATTTTTGCTCAAATGAGTGATGAAGAAATTAGTGATTATGTTAATTCAGGTGAACCATTACAGGTGGCCGGTGGTTTCACTCTAGATGGACTGAGTTCGCCATTCATCACAAAAATTGAGGGTGACCCAAGCGGAATTATTGGTTTATCACTGCCTCTACTGCGCAAGATGATTATCTCGCTGGGTTATAGCTGGCCTGAGTTAAAAAATAGGTAATTATTTAGGATAAGTTTGCCTCATGGGCAAACTTTATAAAGATCCAATCGGCACTGCGCAAAAAGCTGCTAAAGCGATCGCCAAAATAACTGGTAAAGAAAAGCATGATGTAGCACTTGTCATGGGTTCAGGTTGGATTTCAGCTGCCGATGCGCTTGGAAAACCCACTCATGAGTTTGCAGTAACGCAATTGCCGGGATTTCCAGCCCCAACTGTTGCTGGCCATGGTGGCAAAGTCCGCTCGTATAACCTAGAAAATAAGGTTAACGCCTTAGTCTTCTTAGGCAGAACTCACTTATACGAAGGCTTAGGAATGGAGCCAGTAGCACATGCAGTGAGAACTGCAGTAAAAGCTGGATGTCGTACTATTGTTTTAACAAACGCCTGCGGTGGCATTAATACAGATTACAAAGTTGGTCAGCCAGTCTTAATAAAAGATCACATTTCACTCACAGCAGCATCACCTTTAATTGGTGCAGATTTTGTTGATCTGACAGACCTTTATAGCAAGCGGCTTCGGGAAATAGTTAAGGCTGAGGATCCTTCCTTAGCTGAAGGTGTCTATGTACATTGGCGTGGTCCATCCTATGAAACACCGGCAGAGATTCGAATGATGCGCACAATGGGAGCAGATTTAGTTGGTATGTCCACAGTCCCTGAAGCAATTGCAGCTCATGCACTAGGTGCACAAATACTTGCTATTTCATTAGTAACAAATGCTGCTGCTGGTGTTACTGGTGAAAAATTAAACCATGCTGAGGTTATTGCTGCTGGAAAAGCTGCGGCAGATCGTATGGGTAATCTTTTAGCTAAGGTCTTACCTAAGTTGTGATCTCAGATAAGTTGCGTGATGAAGTTCAAAAGTGGATAGATCATGATCCAGATAAAAAAACTGCAGCCGAACTAAGTAAATGGTTAACAGAAAATAATGAAACTGAAATAGCCCGCTCATTTAACGGCTTCCTACAATTTGGAACCGCTGGATTGCGCGGAAGGATCGGAGTCGGTCCTTCTTGCATGAATCGAGCAGTGGTGAGTAGAACAGCAGCTGGAATAGTCAGCTTCATGAAAGCCAATAACCTATCTTCGGTTGTAATTGGACGAGATGCCCGACATGGCTCTGATGATTTTGCTACAGATAGTGCGGAGATATTTGCTGGCGCAGGGTTTAAAACCTATGTACTACCAAGGCCACTTCCCACACCCGTACTTGCCTATGCAGTAAATAGACTGCAGGTAGATGTTGGCATCATGGTTACTGCTAGTCATAATCCAGCAACTGACAACGGTTATAAAGTTTATATTGGTGGACAATTAAATGGTATTAAATACCATGGTTCGCAAATAATCTCACCCGTTGACCATGAAATTTCAAATTACATTACCACGGCAAATCTCTTGCCAAATAGATCAAAAGAGTTTGACACTGTTGGTGAATCTTTAATTGATGATTACATTCAATCTGTTGCAAATCTGGTTAATGCACCAAATAATCTAAAGATTATCTATACCCCTTTGCATGGTGTCGGGGCAGAAATCTTCTTAAAGGTATTTAGCAAAGCAAAATTTGCCACTCCAATAGTTGTGAAAGAACAAGCAGAACCAAATCCAGATTTTCCCACTACCCCTTTTCCAAACCCAGAAGAGGCTGGTGCTATTGATCTTTGTTTAGAGTATGCAAGAAAACTAAACGCAGATTTGGTAATTGCAAATGATCCTGATGCAGATCGATGTGCAATCGCAATAAGTGATGGCGCTATTGGTTGGCGAATGCTAAGAGGTGATGAAGTAGGGGCAATTTTAGGAAATTACTTTATTAAGAAAAACAAAAAATCAAACTCATCAATTGCTAACTCTTTGGTCTCATCATCATTGCTTGGCAAGATCGCAAGTAAAAATGGCTTAGCATTTGAAGAGACACTGACTGGATTTAAATGGATCTCAAAGATTGATAATCTTTTGTTTGGATATGAGGAGGCCCTGGGCTACTGCGTTGATCCAAAGGTTGTTAATGACAAAGATGGAATTAGTGCTGCGATAATTATTGCTCAACTAGTTGGAGAGCTGAAAGAAAAAGGGATCTCGTTGACGGATTACTTAGACAAAATTGGTGAGGAGTACGGGTTTCATTTAACTGATCAGATATCAATCAGATTTACTGAGTTAAACAAAATTGATAACTTACTCGCAAAAGTACTCAATAATCCACCATCAGAACTTTCTGGACATATACTTGAAAAAAGTGAGGATTTAAGTAGTTTGAAATCTATGCCATCGTTAGGTGTTAGATTGATTTATAAAGATCAAATCCGAGTAATCATTCGACCTAGTGGTACGGAACCTAAATTAAAGTGCTACATAGAGGTTGTTTGTGAGAGTAAAAAAGAGGCAGTTTTATTACTCTCGCAAATTAAGTCAGCATTGACTAAAGTTCTCATATGATTATCGACGGTAGCGAAAGTTCATTAAAAAAGTTTTTAGCAGAATTATCACCCGTTGATCAGGTCGGAGCAGAAGCAAGAGCAGTAATGCTGGCTACAAGAAGCATTAAAACCACCAGTAAAGCTTGGGCAATTGATACTGCAATTAGCATGGTTGATTTAACAACCCTAGAAGGGGCTGATTCGCCAGGAAAAGTGAAAGCACTTTGTGCTAAAGCGGTAAGGCCAGATCCGACTGATTTAACAGTGCCTTCAGTAGGTGCAATTTGTGTTTACAACGATATGGTAAAAATTGCCCGTTCTGAATTGGATGCTATTGGCGGCAAAGATATACCGGTAGCTGCAGTTGCTACTGCATTTCCATCAGGCAGAGCATCTATTGCAGTGAAGAAGATTGACACTCAAGATGCATTAGACGCTGGTGCAAATGAGATTGATATGGTGATAGATCGAGGTGCATTTCTTTCTGGAAAATTAGGCGAAGTTTTTGAAGAGATTAAAACAATTAAAGAAATTTGTGGAAATAAAGCGCACTTAAAAGTTATTTTAGAAACTGGTGAGTTAGTTACGTATGACAATGTTCGAAAGGCCTCCTATCTTGCAATGTTGGCTGGTGCTGATTTCATCAAAACTAGTACTGGAAAAGTTGCACCTGCAGCAACTGCACCTGTTGTTATGGTGATGTTAGAGGCGGTGCGGGATTACTTTGCCTTAACTGGTAGCCGAATTGGCGTGAAGCCAGCTGGTGGAATTCGAACAACAAAGGATGCAATTAGACAGCTGGTACTAGTCAATGAAACTGCTGGATCTGAGTGGCTTAAACCATCACTTTTTCGAATTGGTGCAAGTGCATTATTAAATGATTTACTTATGCAGCGGATGAAGTTGCGTACTGGGCACTACGCTGGTGCCAACTACGTCACTGTTGATTAGGAGCGCTATGAGCAATTTTGAGTATGCCAGCGCACCTGAATCTAAAGCCATTGCAAACATTGCAACTTCTTATGGTCTATTTATTGGAGGTAAGTTTGTTGATCCTCGAAAAGGAAAAAGTTTTGAAACAATAAATCCAGCAACTGAAGAGGTGCTGTCAAAGATTGGGTATGCAGATAAATTAGATGTCGATCTGGCCGTGAAAAGTGCAAGATCAGCCTTTACAAAAGTTTGGTCTAAGACTCCCGCAAAAGAACGTGGTAAATATCTTTATCGAATCGCTCGCATCTTGCAAGAACGAGCCAGAGAGTTTGCAGTTGTTGAGACCCTAGATAATGGCAAGCCAATTAGAGAATCTCGAGATACTGACATTCCACTGGCAGCTGCTCACTTTTTCTATCATGCCGGTTGGGCAGATAAGTTGGAGTACGCAGGCTTTGGGAACAAACCAAAACCTGTAGGAGTTGTTGGCCAAATAATTCCCTGGAATTTTCCGCTATTAATGCTTGCTTGGAAAATTGCGCCCGCACTTGCCGCTGGAAACACAGTTGTATTAAAACCAGCGGAGACCACTCCACTAACTGCATTGTTGTTTGCACAAGTTTGCCAACAAGCAGGATTACCCGAAGGTGTTGTAAATATTATTACCGGCGATGGCATCACTGGTGCTGCGCTAGTCAATCACCCTGATATAAATAAAGTTGCATTTACTGGCTCAACTGAGGTCGGTAAAGCGATTGCCAGATCCATATCTGCTACCAATAAAAGTGCCACATTAGAGCTAGGTGGCAAAGCTGCCAACCTGGTCTTTGAAGATGCGGCTATTGATGAGGCGGTAGAGGGAATTGTGAATGGAATCTTCTTTAATCAAGGCCATGTTTGCTGTGCTGGCTCTAGATTGCTAGTTCAAGAAAATGTTGCTGATGAAATACTGGAAAAACTTAAGGCTCGGATGAGTTTGATCCGAGTTGGTGACCCTATGGATAAAAACACTGATTTAGGTGCAATTAATTCTAAGGAGCAGCTAAAGCGAATTCATGAGATCACCAAGAGCGGTGATGCTGAAGGGGCAAATAGATGGTCGCCAGAATGTAAATTGCCAAGCAAAGGATTTTGGTATCCGCCAACAATATTTACTGGTGTATCACAATCTCATCGCATTGCCCGAGAAGAAATCTTTGGTCCAGTTTTATCTGTGCTTACTTTTAGAACTCCTGCTGAGGGAATTGAAAAAGCGAATAACACCATGTATGGATTATCGGCTGGTATTTGGAGTGATAAAGGTGCAAAGATTCTTTGGGCTGCTAAACAATTAAAAGCAGGAGTTATCTGGAGTAACACATTTAATAAGTTTGACCCAGCGAGCCCATTTGGTGGTTACAAAGAATCTGGCTGGGGACGCGAAGGTGGACGACATGGTTTATCTGGGTATCTAAAATCTGATATGAAGGCAAGTAAATGAGTCGCATTGATGTAAATAAGACTTACAAGTTATTTATTGGTGGCACCTTTCCAAGAAGTGAGTCTGGGCGGGTGTATGAGATAAAAGGAGCGAATAAGAAGTTTATTGCAAACCCAGCATTAGCCTCTCGAAAAGATTTAAGGGATGCTGTTGTTGCAGCTAAATCTGCAGGTAGTGGCTGGGCGAATGCAACTGCATTTAATCGTGGTCAGATCCTTTACCGGATTGCTGAAATTATGCAGGGCCGAAGTGAACAATTCATTGATGAGATTTGTTTATTAGAGGGGGTAAGTAACAAGGTTGCCAAACTGCAAGTAGAGGAAGCAATAGATACTTGGGTTTGGTACTCAGGCTGGTGCGATAAATTATCTTCAGTTTCTGGATCGCAAAATCAAGTTTCTGGTCCATTTTATAACTTCACCACACCAGAGGCTTTAGGTGTTGTGGCGGTATTTGCCGAAAGTAAGCCATCTCTACTTGGTGTAGTTCGAACTTTAGCGCCGGTAATAGCTGCTGGTAATAGTGCTGTGTTAATTGCCAGTGAGAGTTATCCATTACCTGCAATCACCCTTAGTGAAGTACTTGCGACCAGTGATCTACCTGCAGGAGTAGTAAATGTATTAACTGGCAAAGTTTCAGAGCTAGCACCTTGGGTGGGCTCACATATGGAGATTGATGGTGTTGACGTTGCCGGACTAAGTAAAAAGCAAGAGGATGAAATTAAACTTGTTGGTGCTGATAACTTAAAGCGAATTCATCGTTTTTCTACTACCAATCACCCAGAGAGAATTTTAAGCTTCATGGAGCACAAAACTATCTGGCATCCAATTGGAATTTAGAGGTTATTCAGCAGATATTTGTGCGTAGGCTGGCTTAACAACCTTTTCAATTATTTCTAACCGCTCTTCAAATGGAATAAAGGAACTTTTTAGTGCATTCACAGTCACTCTTTGTAGATCAGCAAATTTCCAATCAAATGATTTAACACATTGACTCATCTCATGAGTCATAGTTGTATTACTCATTAGGCGATTGTCAGTATTTAAAGTAACGCGAAATCGAAGTTTTGCTAGTTTACCTATTGGATGTTCAGAGTATGTTTTAGCTGCGCCGGTTTGTAGGTTAGAGGTTGGACAAAGCTCAAGTGGAATTCTTCGATCCCTAACATAGGAGGCAAGTGGTCCAAGCTTTGGCTGGCTACCAGAAAAATCAATGTCATCAATTATTCGAACTCCGTGCCCTAAACGCTCTGCACCACATATCTGTATAGCCTCCCAAATAGAGGGCAACCCATAAGCCTCAC
Organism: Candidatus Nanopelagicaceae bacterium; assembly: GCA_009691185.1. Taxonomy (GTDB): domain Bacteria; phylum Actinomycetota; class Actinomycetes; order Nanopelagicales; family Nanopelagicaceae; genus Nanopelagicus. The sequence continues at coordinate 8,157 of SHVD01000018.1, forward strand.
CTGCGTGGATAGTGAAGTGCGCATTTTCTTTGCGTAAATATGAAAAAGTTTCTAATTGATTAGTTGGTGGATATCCATCCTCTGGACCTGCAATATCAAAGCCAACCACTCCTTTGTTGCGGTACTTAACTGCAGCCTGCGCAACCTCCTGTGATCTATTGTTTTGGCGCATGCCACAAAGTAATGACTCGACTCTTATCTTGTTACCTTCTTTCGCAGCCTCAGCCACTCCCTGCTTATAACCCTCAGTAGTCGCATCTATCACTTGATCTAGGGTTAATCCTTGCTCTGTAAATAACTCAGGTGCTCCTCGTACCTCTGCGTAAACCACACCATCTCTAGCTAAATCTATGGCGCACTCTCGAGCAACTTGAATTATTGCATCCCGACTTTGCATCACCGCAATAGTATGAGCGAAAGTCTCTAAGTATCGAACTAATGAGTGGGAGTTACAGGAATCTTCAAACCAATCTGCCAACTTTTTTGGGTCTGAGGTTGGTAATTTCTTGTAGCTTATTTTATTTGCAAATTCGATAATTGTCTCAGGGCGCAATCCACCATCTAAGTGATCATGTAGTAGCGCTTTTGGTACCCGCTTAATTTGATCAACGGTTGGTGTGTTGGTTAAAGACACTTACCCCTCAATTCTTTCAATTACTAATGGTAATCGCTTGACGATATCATCAGAACCACCTATTGAATAAGCACCAGTTAACACCTCTTGCGCCCTAGCAAATCTAGTTGAATCATCGGTGTGCAAAGTTAGAATACTTTGGCCAGATTTCACCATATCTCCTGGCTTCACATGAATCTCAACACCAGCGCCGAGTTGCAGCACCTCACCTTGCTTTTGCCGACCAGCACCTAGGCGCCATGCAGCTACGCCAATCTTCATTGCATCTAAAGTTAATAATTTTCCAGAGGTACTAGCAGTAATTTCCAATTTTTCTTTTGCAACCGGCAGAGGTGCATCGTTGTCTCCACCCTGCGCTGAAATCATTTTTTGCCAAACATCCATTGCCATACCATTTTTTAATGCTTGCTCAGGTGAGACCTTTGGTTTGATGCCCACCGCAGCCAACATTTCGTTTGCAAGTATGAGAGTTAGCTCAACAACATCACTAGGTCCCCCACCTGCTAATACCTCAAGAGTTTCCCTTATCTCTAATGAATTTCCAACAGTTAATCCCAGAGGCACATCCATGGCGGTAACAAGTGCTGTAGTTTTTACCCCAGCACGCTTACCCAAATCCACCATGGTTTTAGCAAGTAAAGTGGCATTTTTAGGGTCACTAATGAACGCACCAGAGCCAGTTTTCACATCAAGTACTAGTGCGCTAGTTCCTTCAGCAATTTTTTTACTCATAATTGATGAGGCAATTAATGGAATTGCTCCCACAGTTCCAGTGACATCACGGAGGGCATAAAGTTTTTTATCAGCGGGGGCAAGACCAGCACCAGCTGCACAAATCACTGCGCCACACTCTTGCAACACCTTTAACATCTGATCACTAGATAAATTTGCTTTCCATCCATTGATAGATTCCAATTTATCTAATGTGCCCCCAGTATGACCAAGGCCACGGCCAGAAAGTTGTGGAACTGCTGCACCACATGCAGCAACTAATGGCGCAAGGGGTAGAGTAATTTTGTCACCAACTCCACCAGTTGAATGCTTGTCAACAGTTGGTCGATCTAGCTTTGACCAGTTCATTTTTTCACCGCTTGCAACCATTGCATCAGTCCAACGTGAGATTTCTCGGTTATTCATGCCATTTAGTAAAATTGCCATTAACAGAGCTGACATCTGCTCATCAGCAATTACGCCTCTAGTGTAGGCATCCACTGTCCAATCAATTTGATCATCACTTAATTCAAGCCTGTCTCGCTTTGCCGAGATAATCTCAACTGCAGCAAATCTTTCATTCATTTAAGATCCTCTGGACCAAACCCCCATGGAAGTAAGTACGACAGCGGTTTTGGACCCTCTGGAGTCATGAATAGCATTTCATTTCCACCATGTTCAAAAAGTAGTTGCCGACATCTGCCACAAGGAGATAGGTAATCTCCATTGCCATCAACACAAACAACTGCAATTAACCTGCCACCACCGGTCGAAGTTAAAGATGAAACAAGTCCACACTCAGCACAAAGACCAACACCATAACTTGCATTTTCACTATTACAACCAACAACAACTCGACCATCTGAAACTAAACCTGCTACACCAACTTTAAAATTTGAATATGGAGCATAGGCTTTTTTCATAACCTCTTTTGCTGCCAGATGGAGTTGGTCCCAATTAATTTCCATAGGGTAATTCTCCTACGAAAATTAACTATTTATTACCGCGTGAATATGGAATTCCATCTGCCGCGGGCGCTCGAACCCGTCCAACGACTCCTGAAACTGCGATGATAGTTGCAACGTATGGCACCATCAGCATAAATTCAGATGGAATAGCAAGGCCAATAATTGTTAGAGTGCCTTGCAGATTATCGGCAAAGCCAAAAAATAGAGCTGCAATGACTGCTCCTTTGGGGGACCATTTTCCAAAAATTAATCCAGCTAAGGCAATAAAACCTGCACCTGCCGTCATTTGTTTTGTAAAGCTGCCAACAGATCCAATCGTAAAATATGCACCACCAATTCCTGCCACGAACCCAGCCAACATCACATTGAAAAATCTCAATCTATTAACATTAATACCCACAGAATCAGCTGCTATTGGCATTTCGCCAACTGCACGAGTTCTTAGTCCCCATTTACTTTTAAACAACGCTATTTGAATTGCAATAACAATGATATACATCAAATAAACAATTATTGTTTGATTAAATAAAACCGGACCAATAATTGGTATTTTTGAAAGTAGTGGTATTTCGATACCTGAAAAACTCGGTCCACTGTTCCATTTTTCTTCATATTCAACTAGCAATTCGGAGTAAATAAACCCAGTAAACCCAATTACTAAAACATTTATGACGAATCCGATAATAACCTGGTCGACAGCGTATTTAATTGCAAATATTGCCAGTAATAGTGAAATAAGTGCACCAGCAAATGGTGCTGCTACTAATCCCCAAATGGAGCTCTGTGTAAGGCTGGCAACAATTCCAGAAACAAAAGCTGCGGCTAATAACTGCCCCTCAATAGCAATATTTATCACACCAGATTTTTCACAAAGTAAGCCAGACATCGAACCAAAAATTAATGGTATGGAAAGCATAAGTGAGCCCTGTAGTAACCCAGTGAACGGAATAAATTTTCCACTAGCAGCCCAACATAAAAATGACATTATGAAACCAAAACCAAATATCAAGCTAGAAAAAGTTAATGTACGTTTTGCTTTAAACTCTAGATAGCCAATTAGTAAGCCAAAAATAGAGCAGATAATAAAAATACTAGCACCAGTTTTTGAAGCTACTACCCATTCTTTTAACAATACCCACTCATTGCCAACAATAAAGCCAAAAGTTATAGGTTCAGTTTTATCAGAGTTAAAATAAAAAGCATAGAATGCGAAAAGTGTGATTACTCCCATGGTTATTAAGCCACGGACTTGACGTCGTTGTTGGGCAGTCAAATTACTCATTAACCATTCCAGCCTTTTGCGGTAAGAGTTTTATCAGGTGAATCTTGCTTTAAACGCAAAATACCTTTTATAAGAGTTGGCGCGGCGATGAATAGGACAATCAAGGCTTGAATAACTTGAATAATTTCAGCAGGTGTACCGGTATTTGACTGCAATGTAATTCCACCAGTGCGAAGTGCTGCAAAAAGTAAAGCCGCAATAACCGTACCTAGTGGCGCTGCGCCACCGAGTAGTGCAACTGTAATTGCATCAAAACCAAGTGATCCTCCAATGTTATTGGTTAGCGCATACTCAGTACCAAGCACATGAATAGCACCACCTAATCCAGCAAGTCCACCGCATAAAACCATAGTTGAGGTAGTGACAAAGGCAATCGATATGCCAGCTGATTTTGCTGCATTTGCATTTGCACCAACCGCGCGAAACTTAAAACCAAGCGTGCTTTTCTTTAACAGCCACCATACAAACAATGCAGCAGCTAGCGCTACAAATATTCCAACGTGTATTCGTAAATCTTCACCCAAAAATTGAGAAAGTCTTGAATTTGGATTTACTTCAGGTGCAAGTGGATCAATACGACCAGGCCTTAAAAAGACACTTGTTTTTAGTATCCATAGAATAAAAAAACCAGCAATGTAATTCAACATGATAGTGACAATCACTTCATGGGCGCCAGTTTTAGCTTTAAGTAAACCCACTATTCCACCATATATTCCAGCCAAAAATACTCCGGCAACGATTGCAGCTATTGGATGGATTACGGGTGGTAAATCAAATTGGAATCCCACATATGAAGCACCAATTGCACCAAAAATAAATTGTCCTTGGGCACCAATATTAAATAGCCCAGATCTAAACGCCAAAGTCACAGCTAAGCCAGTCAAAATTAATGGTGTGGCAGTGACAATAGTCTCTGAGAGTGGATAAAATCCTTTGAAAAAAGATTCTCCTCTTGCTAAATTTATATCAAAAATTGAACCTTGGAAAACAGCTAAATAAGAATTTCCAATTTTAGATAATGCTGAGGTTAAAAATTTACCTGGGGATTTTAAATTACTCATTACTTCAGGATCAGAAAAAACTATTACTAACCCACCGATAAAGAAGGCAAAAATAAATGCAAAAAACGGTATTACAATGTTTTTCTTCGTTTTTTGAATTAAACTCATGTTACTTAATACCTGCCATCATTAATCCCAATTTTTCTCGTGACACATTTGCATCAACTATTCCCAGAATTTCTCCACGATAAATAACTGCAATTCGATCAGCCAGGGCTGCCACTTCATCTAATTCGGTGCTTATTAGTAGGACAGCTCTCCCAGAATTTCGCTCAGCCAGCAGCCTTTCATGAACAAACTCAATCGACCCAACATCAAGCCCCCTTGTGGGTTGGGAAGCCACAACTAGCCTTACCTGCCGTGAAAGCTCTCTTGCTAAAACAACTTTTTGTTTATTTCCACCCGACAGAGAATTTGCTGTGTCATAAATACTTTGAGCTCTGATATCAAACTCTGTTTTTAGCTTAGTCGCATTATCACTAATTTTACTTGCAGATAGTTGGCCAGCTCTTGAAAAAGGAGCAAACCCATGTGTATCCAAGACTAAATTCTCAGCTATTGAAAAAGTTCCTACTAGCCCATCTAACTCTCTTGATTCTGGAATATAAGCCACCCCTGAATGAATAGTTTGATGAACTGATTTACCAACTAGCTCTTCACCAAGAATTTGTATCGAACCAGTTATGTTTTCCTCTAAATTCATTATTGCTTTTACCAATTCACTCTGACCATTTCCCTGTACTCCAGCAATCGCTAAGATCTCTCCCGCTTTTACCTCTAAAGAAATATTATTTATAATAGTTCGCCCTGTTTGGTTGGAAACACTTAAATTCGAAATTTTCAGAGTAGTTTCACCAGTTTTTGATTTAGCAACATTTGGTGTTAAATCCACTGGGCGACCAACCATTAAATTAGCAAGCTCTTCTTGACTAGCGTTTGGCTTAACAGAACCCACAACCTTACCAAGCCGAATAATTGTAATTTGATCTGCCACTTCTTTTACCTCACGCAATTTGTGTGTAATAAAAATGATCGAAGTACCTTTAGATTTCAGTGTCCTCATTATATTAAGTAACTCATTAGTTTCTTGTGGTGTTAATACAGCCGTAGGCTCATCTAAAATTAGAACTTTAGCGTCATACATTAACGCTCTTATAATTTCAACTCTTTGTTGCACACCGACTGGAAGATTTTCAATCAATTCATCTGGATTAACTTCAAATTTAAACTCTGCCGCAATCTGTTCAATTTTCGTTCTGGCTTCCGTTAGTGACAATATTCCCCGTTTGGATACTTCATGACCTAAAACAATATTCTCCGCAACAGTAAACACTGGAACCAGCATAAAATGCTGATGGACCATACCAATTCCAAAATTTAATGCATCTGAGGGTTCAGAGATTTTTACTTCACTGCCATCAACCCAAATACTTCCACTATCTGCTTGGGTTAAGCCATAAACAACATTCATTAAGGTTGATTTACCAGCACCATTTTCACCTAAGATTGCATGGATTTCACCCTTTGCAACCTTTAAATTTATCGAATCATTGGCAATCAAAGAACCAAATTTCTTGGTTATTCCCTTTAATTCCAAAGACATTGTTTCCTCACTTAAAATAAAACTGGGCGAGTTAATTTCTTAACTCACCCAGTAATCTTACTAATTGATCAACAAATAGTCGATCAATTAATTTGCAGCAATATATCCATTTGCTACGTCAACTTGTAAATCCTTGAGCTCTGTTTGTAGAGACTTAGGGATCGACTTATTAAATGGTGCGTACAAAGGTGATAATCCAACGCCTTTGTTCTTCAGTGTGCCAACATACTGCTTGTTGGAATACTTACCATCGTAAGCTTCTTTAACTGATGCTTGAACAGCTTCGTTTAATCCCTTAAGTACTGAGATTAAAATTGCGCTTTTAACTTTTGGTGCAGTTAGATTGAAATCAGCGTCAACACCAATAGTTACAGACTTCTTGGACTTCAAGCTGTTTTCAGCTGTTGTTACTCCAAGGCTTCCAGCAACAGGGAAGATTACATCTGCGCCCTGTAACTCAAAGTTTTGTGAGATTGAAAGTGCTTTGTTGGTGTTTGCAAAATCTCCAACCATTGTGCCAGCACTTGGCTTAGCAGGATCCCAGCCAAGAACCTTTACTGACTTGTTGTTGACATCGTTGTAGTACGCAACTCCCTTAGCAAAACCATCCATAAAGATAGTTACTGTTGGGAATGGCATGCCGCCGTAGGTAGCAACAACGCCAGTCTTTGAATATCCAGCTGCTAGATATCCAGCAAGAAAGGAGTTTTCATTTGTCTTAAAGGTTAAGCCCTTAAGGTTTGCTATTGGTGTTGTGAAATTCTTAAGACCAGCATCATCCACAATTGCATACTTAACTGTTGGGTTTGCTTCTGCAGAAGCGATGATCGCATCACCTAATGCAAAGCCAACACCAATGATGTATGTACATTTCTTATCAACAAACTTCTTTAAATTTGGGCCGTAATCAGCAGGGGATGCCGCTGGCAAATATTCAGCGGAGGATGCATAACCCTTTTTAACTGATGTGGTAGCTCCTAAATAAGATAATTGGTTAAATGACTTATCGTTGATTCCACCAGTATCCAGCGCAACGCAAACTTTCTGCTTTGTTGCCGCATTTGCTGCCGGTGAAACAGCCATTGTGGCCATTAATGATGCGGCTGCGATAGCCACGACTACTTTGTATGATTTTTTCAAAATCCCTCCCAAGGACTAGGACCCAAGAAATATGGGTAAGTTGTGTGCTGACTTTATAGGTGATGGCAGTGGCTCACCGACAGGTGCTGGGATGGCGTTGATTACGATTTCTTTAGAATTACTTCAACTCTAACTAGAGAGTTTAAAGTTTTAGGCGTTGTGGAGTTTTAAGAAAGGTTTTTTACTCGCCCTGCCTTCAAATCGTTGGATATTTTGCTGATCTTTGCCCCAAATGCGCCACCACTCACCAACCTCACAGATACTCCACCATCTTTAAGGTTGTAGCGATGGCCGTATATGCCTTGTTTTGAATCCAATATTTCTAGCATATTTTTATCAGCTAATTCAGCTCCAATTATCTGCTCGACCGCAAGATCAAACCGTTTTCTTACCGTTAAATACTGATTCTTTTTTCCAGCAGAAAAGTTTAAGAAGTATTGATCCGGCAAGATCCCAGATATTAATACCCGCTTACTACCACTGTTAAAGGAGGCGCCAGTTGAGAGTACTTCATCTGATTTAGACCAATTAGAAAAAATCTGGTCAACGCCATCACTAACCAATGTCCTGACCTCACTGGTAGCCTGCGTATCTACTAACTTACTACTTACAGTTACCTTGGAATTAGCTGCTGTGGCACCTTTAGTAAATAATGCTAAGTTCCTTTCAGATGATGCCTCAGATTTATCACCGATAAATCCTATTTTTCCACTCTTGCTGGCCACTGCAAGTGCTGCTCCTGCTAGATAAACTCCTTCATTTGTTGCAAATGAGAGATTTGAAACATTGGTCATGGCAACTGATTCATCATCAATAATTGCAAATTGAGTGTTGGGAAACTCATTTGAAATCCGTCGGACGGTGTCGGCGTATCCTGATCCAACACAGATAATTAATTGATACTTATTTCGTGCTAAAAATCTCACTCTGGTGATTCGATCACCCAATGTGCCATCGGTGATCTGTTCCCTGATATCTAAGCGAGATAGCTTGTGTTTTTTGATAGCTCTTTCAAGCCCTGCAGCTGCTAAATCATTACTCCCGTTATCACCCCGACCACCAACATCATATGCAATTGCAATCTTTTTTGGTGTTGCAGCATTGGTATTTGGTATTAATAAGGTTGCGGAAAATAAAAGCGTAAGAAGCAGATAAGCAAAGCGCTTAGCCATTTTTGATCAGACCTAAGGCGGTGTAGACATCGGCTAATGTCTTACTCGCTACTTGGTTGGCTTTATCTGCACCATTACGTAAAAGTTGTAACAACGCAGCTTTATCAGCCATCAACTCCTCCGCCCGCATTCGGATTGGATTGATTACCTCAACTGCAATTTCAGCTACTTGAAGTTTGAAATCACCATATCCTTTGCCACCGTACTCATTTTCTAAATCTTTTATGGTTTTTCCAGATAGTGCCGATGCAATAGTTAATAGATTTGAAATACCAGGCTTACCTTGTTCATCAAATTTAATCTCTTTGCCGGCATCGGTGACACTTGATTTGAATTTCTTAATTATCGAATCAGATGAATCTAGCAACTCAATTACTCCAGCCATTGATGATGCAGATTTGCTCATTTTGGCATTTGGATCTTGCAGATCATTTATTTTCGCTAACGATTTAATAATCTGTGGTGCGGGAATCGTGAACACCTCTTGGTATTTATTATTAAACCTCTGTCCTAAATCCCTAGTCAATTCAATGTGTTGGCGTTGATCTTCACCAACTGGAACAAAATCTGCCTGATACAACAAAATGTCGGCAGCTTGCAAAATTGGATAAGTAAACAAACCAACATTGGTTCTATCGGTGCCACCTTTTTGTGACTTATCTTTAAATTGCGTCATTCGCCCAGCTTCACCAAAGCCAGTAATGCACTCCAATACCCATGCTAGTTGGTTGTGCGCGGGCACATGCGACTGGATAAATAATGTGCACTGTTTTGGATCTAGCCCGATTGCTATCAACTGTGCAACCGATAACAGGGTGCGCTTTTCTAATAACTTTGGATCGGTTTCAACCGTTAGCGCATGTAGATCCACCACGCAATAAAAGGCATCACTATCCTTTTGGAACTCAACCCACTGCTTAAGTGCACCTAAATAATTTCCTAAGTGGAATGAATCATGGGTTGGTTGGATCCCAGATAAGACTCTTTTTTTACTCATTATTTACGGTCTTCTTTAGAAAGCAATATCTGACCTACCCGTTTGCCGATCATGCTGGTAATTGTAAAGCGTGCACCATTAATTCGAACCACATCACCAACTTGGGCAATCCGTCCTAAGTAATTCATCACAAATCCGCTCACTGTTTCATATGGACCCTCTGGCAGAGTGATGCCAGTTAAGTCCGCTAGATCTTCCAATGAGGTTAAGCCATCAATCTCAATATCTCCTGTGCGTTGTTCGGGTTTTGGCTCACTCTCATGGCCGTCGTACTCATCATGAATCTCACCAATTAAGCACTCAACTAGATTTTCTAAGGTGATGATGCCATCAGTTCCGCCATACTCATCAAGCACAATTGCAATATGTTGTCGTTTACTGCGCATCTCAGTTAGGGCAGGTAATACCCCTTTGGTGCCAGGCAGAAAGATTACATTTCGAATAATCTCCATAATTGTAATTTGAGCATCATCCAACTTTGGGTTTAGTAAATCGCGAACATGCAAAAAGCCAATGATCTCATCACTGCTGCCGCGCACAACTGGATAGCGTGAGTGTGCCAACTCAGCTGCAGCCTTTCTGGCCTCTGAGATAGTTAATGAGGCATCAAGAAAGTCAACCTCGGTTCTAGGAACCATAACCTCCTGAATAAGTCGATCAGAGGTGTTAAACACCTCCTCCACAATCTCTCGCTCTTCAGCGCTTAAATCAGTATGACCGCTTACTAGCTCCATTAACTCCACATCAGAAATTTTAGTTCGCTGGCTTTGCGCGGTAATACCAAAAATTCTTACAATTAAATCTGTTGAATGTGAAAGTAACCAAATTACTGGTTTAAAAACAATAGCAACCCGATCAATAATCGCAGCGGTAGCGAGTGCAATTTTTTCAGTTTTAAATAATGCCAGCCGCTTTGGTACTAACTCACCAAATACTAGAGAGATATAAACAATTACTAAGGTGATACCAACAATTGATAAAATCTCACTCGCCTGCTCTGAAAAACCAGCCCGCTTTAAAGCAGGTATGACATAGGTACCTAATTGTTCAGCACCAAAGGCGGCTGATAAAAAACCGCACAGCGTTATGCCAACCTGTACTGCAGCAAGGAAGCGATTTGGGTTTGAGGCTAATTTTGCTACCCGCACCCCACGCTTGCCTTTACTGGCAAGCTGCTTTACCTGTGACTCGCGAAGAGATATCAAAGCGATCTCAGCGGCAACAAAGATTCCGCCCAAGGCAATTAGGCCCAAAACGATTGCGATACTTATTAAAGCACCATCAGCCATATCTCTAATGATATCTATCTGCGCTGGGATCTCAGCCGGCAGGCGTAATTGACGCCCCACCCTTTCCTTTTTTACCTGTTCTGTCGTAGCCTTTGCTAACTCTCACAACCGTGAGACCTTCATCCAACGGATCGTCGGGCGCGTACCTGCCCGGAAGAAGGAGTTATTAGTTATGGCTTCAGTTGTATTTTCACAAGCATCTCGAATCTATCCCGGCACAACAAAACCTGCAGTAGATAAATTAGATCTCACCGTAAATGATGGTGAGTTTCTGGTAGTAGTTGGACCATCTGGTTGCGGAAAATCTACAGCACTTCGCATGTTAGCTGGTCTAGAAGAAATAGACACTGGATCAATTCGCATTGGTGATAAAGATGTCACAAATGTTGCACCAAAAGATCGTGATATTGCGATGGTCTTTCAGTCATACGCCCTCTATCCACATATGTCAGTTGCTGAAAATATGGGATTTGCATTAAAGATTGCTGGCATCGCTAAGGAAGAGCGTGAGCGTCGAGTAAAAGATGC
>SHVD01000019.1 GCA_009691185.1 Candidatus Nanopelagicaceae bacterium
CTTCACAGGAACACACTCTTCACCAAATATGTGCTGATCGTCTAGTTGCCCCCTATCCCAAACTTTAAGATACCAAGAGCCTGCGTTACCGTTTTGTTACTACCAAGGAGCATGTTGCACTCATCCATCCCTAGCCTTAGGCTGATTCTGGCGATAAGGTCAGCGGGTAAATTGCGGTCTTATATTATTTCAAGAAGAGCGGAGCATTAAGTGGTGCAAAAAGGTGAGCTTCTCCTAGAGATGAATAAAGTAGCAAAGCGGTTTGGTGGCGCAATTGCACTTAAAGGAACAGATTTAAAGATTAGATCTGGTGAGATTCACGCGCTGCTTGGTGAAAACGGGGCTGGAAAATCAACCATGCTCAAGATATTAGCTGGGGTCCATGTTAACGATGGCGGCACAATTAAATTAGGTGGCAAAGATTTTATTACTGGCTCTCCTCAAGATTCAATTGAACAAGGAATTGCTGTTATCTATCAGGAGCCATCTTTATTTTTAGATCTTTCCTTGGCAGAAAATGTTTTTATTGGTCGCCAACCTAAAAAAGGTAAAATTATTGATTGGAAGTTTGCCCAAACTGAGTCAGCTCGCTTATTTAAAGAGTTAGGCGTTGATTTAGACCCCAAGCGCCAAGCACGTGGACTTTCTATTGCAGATCAACAGGTAGTTGAAATTGCCAAGGCACTTTCTATGAATGCAAATATTATTTTGATGGATGAACCAACCGCTGCACTCTCGGCATCTGAGGTTGAGCGATTAATGACAGTTATGAAATCACTCAAAGCTGCAAATAAAGCAGTTATCTTTGTGAGCCACCGCCTAGATGAGGTTTTTACAATATCCGACTACATCACAGTTATGCGTGATGGAGCGACAGTTAGTGAGAATGAAGTGGGCGCTACTAATTTACAAAAAGTAATTAAAGAGATGGTTGGAAGAGAGTTAACTGATCTATTTCCAAAGACTGATCACAAGATTGGTGAGGTGGTTCTTGAGGTTAATGATCTAACAAACCCTGCCTACTTTAGAAATATCTCATTTAAGGTCAAAAAAGGGGAGATTGTGGCATTGGCTGGCCTAGTTGGCTCAGGCCGCTCTGAGGTGGCTCGAGCCATCTTTGGTGTTGATAAATATGAATCTGGCTCAGTTAAGTTAAATGGCAAGCCACTTCCAGCTGGCTCACCAATTGAATCAATGGCCAGAAAGATTGCCCTTGTTCCAGAGGATCGACGTCAACAAGGTTTGTTTATGGTGGCTGGAGTTAATCGAAATATTTCGATGGAATCTTTTACACAATTAACTGATCGAGGCTTGATCAACTTCAAGAAGGAGAAATCTTTAACTGAAACTTGGAAAGATAAACTCAGTATCAAGTTTGTGAATCAGGCAGATCCTGTTGATCGCTTGTCTGGTGGAAATCAGCAAAAAACCGTATTAGCAAAGTGGCTTGCCACAAACCCAGACCTTTTAATTATTGATGAGCCAACTCGCGGGATTGATGTGGCAACTAAAGCTGAGGTGCACCGCCTAGTCGATCAAGCCGCTGGTGAAGGTAAAGCCATTTTAATGATCTCTTCTGAACTTCCAGAAGTTTTGGGAATGGCAGATCGAATTATCGTGATGCGTGAGGGCCGTCAGGTTGCTGAATTATCAAGAGCAGAAGCTACCCAAGAAAAAGTTATTGCTGCGGCAACTACTGGAAAGCGGAGTGCATAAATGAATTTTCTTCGCAGACTAAAACCGTCAAGCCGCGAGGGCAGCCTAGCGATTATTTTATTAGTTGCAGTCGGTGGTACTGGGTTAATTAATCCAAGATTCTTAACTGGAGATGGTACTAGAGATCTTCTGACCTCGGCCTCAGTAGTCGCACTGTTAGCAATTGGTATTGCACCAATTGTGGTGATGCGCCAAATTGATCTTTCAATTGCATCAACCGTCGGGTTAACCGCCTGGCTAATCGCTGATATGTCAGCAAAGAATCCAGAATTTACCTGGGTGCAGTGCTTCATGGTTGGCCCGATAATTGGTATGGCAGTTGGTGTATTAAACGGCTTGCTAGTTGCCGGTCTTCGCTTGCCATCTTTAGTAGTAACGCTGGGTACTTTATACATTGTCCGCGGCTTGGTATATGTAGTATCTAACTCAGTGGATTACAACGCGCAGGAGATGCCACCTAGTTTGCTTGATTTAGGCCAAAAGGTTTTCTTTGGACTACTACCATTTACATTTTTATTAGTAATTATTGCCATGCTGGCGGTGGCATTTTTTATGAAGTACACAAAGGGTGGCCGAGATGCCTATGCAATTGGCTCCAACCCCCCAGCTGCTGACCTGGTTGGTCTTAAGGTTTTCCGTCGTACCTTCTTAGCATTTGTTTTCTCAGGCTTTATGGCTGGCCTTGCTGGTGTATTTTACTTAATGCGTTTTGCGCAAGTTGATTCCACCGCTTTTTATGGACAAGAGCTAGCAGTTGTAGCCGCAGTTGTAATTGGTGGGGTAACAATTATGGGTGGATCAGGTACGGTAGTTGGCGCAGTAATTGGTGCCTTACTGGTGCAGACAATTCAAGGTGGCTTGGCAGCCTTGGGTGTGGATGCATTCTGGAAATCTGCAATTAATGGCCTGCTACTAATTATTGCAATCTATGCAGATCGAGTATTGGCTGTGCGAAATGAGAAACAATTATTGGCGCAACGAATCAGAGAGCGGGTATAGCGATGAGTAAATTTGCAACGGGATTTCAAGTGCGCAAGAGTTGGGACACAGCAATTCTTGCACTCTTGGCTGCCGTAATAATAATGGCTTCACTGACAACTGAAAATTTTTTAACCTCGCTAAATATCTCTTATATCTTCTCAAATACAAGTGAGATCACAATTATTGCCTTTGCCATGTTATTTATGATTATTTTAGGTGAGATTGATTTATCTGTTGCCTCTATTTTGGCTCTAGGAAGTTCCATGTTGGGCTGGAGTTATGCAAAGGGTGCCCCAATCTGGCTAGCGATAATTATCTGTCTAGTAGTTGGCACAGTTTGTGGTTTTATCAATGGTTTTCTTGTTACCAAACTTGGCCTAGGTTCACTGGCTGTCACCATTGGAACCCTTGCGCTATATCGAGGAATTGCTAACGGTATTTTAGGAGAGAATACGGTAAATGAGTTTCCAGAGTTTTGGACGAGTTTTGGGTTTGACACCTTTAGTACAAGTTTTATGCCAAAGACTTTGCCGCTAATTATTTTCTTTGGTTTAATGTTCGGATTTCTTTTGCACCGCACGCCATTTGGTCGCAGGACATTGGCAATTGGTCAAAGCCCAGTGGCTGCGAAATTTGCTGGTATTAATGTGGTCAAACACAAGATGATTGTCTTTACTTTTACTGGATTTATGTCAGGTGTAGCTGGTGTGATCTATACATTCCGCTTTTCAACTGCACAGGCAGATAATGGAGTTGGCTTAGAGTTATTGGTTATTTCAGCCATTTTATTAGGTGGAGTATCAATCTTTGGTGGTATCGGAACCATGTGGGGGGTTATTGCAGGTGTATTACTTGCTGGCTCAGTTGAATCATGGCTAACTTTGCAAGAGATCAATGCCCAATGGCGGACAATTGTTACTGGCATTTTATTACTTATCTCAGTTGCCGCTCCAGTATTGGTAGCGAAAAATAAACAACAAAGAGAGCTCAAGGCTTTAAAAAGCTAACTAATGCAGGAGTTATTACTTGGCGTAGATGTTGGGACAACAGCGACCAAGGCAGTACTAGTTGATCAACTAGGTGTAATTGTTAGTCATGGTCGGGCTGAGTATGAAACTACGCATCTACAAGCCAATTGGGTAGAGCAGGATCCACAGCAATGGTGGAAGACATTTTGCAAAGCTGTAAAAGAAGCTAAAAGTTTTGTGCCAGATGCAAAGATTTCTGCAATTGCAATAAGCGCACAGGCTCCAACTCTTGTTGCAGTGGACGCTGATGGCATACCAGTTAGAAATGCGCTGATTTGGATGGATCGACGCTCTCAAGTTGAGTCTGATCAATTAGCAAATCAATTTCCTAACATTTCGGAGCTGACTGGTAATAGGGCTGATCCATATTATGTGGCGGCAAAGATCAAATGGTTTATCGATAATGAACCTGAAAACTATTTAAAAACTAAGTATTTTCTGCAAATTCCAGGTTATTTAAATTTTAAGCTAACTGGCAAGTTTGGTATTGATTCTGCACATGCTTCACTTCTGCAACTAAGGAGCGCTGATAATAAAATTTGGGCAAAAGAAGTTATGGAATTTGTTGGAGTAGGTGAGGATAAGTTTCCACAAATTGCCAATTCAATCACTTTGCAAGGTGAGGTGTTAGCTAATAACGAATCAGAGATTAAGGCTGGCACCCCAGTCTTTTTTGGCAGTGTGGACGGCTGCTCAGCAGCTCTTGAAGCGGGAGTAATTGATCCAGGTGTGGTTGCTGAGATGACTGGCACCTCAACTGTGCTTCTTATGCCAACAGATGGAAGTAATTTTAATGATGCTTTTGTTGCAATTGAACACGCTATCCCTAACAGAGGATTACGACTTGGTGCAATGGTTGCATCAGGTGCAAGTTTGGCTTGGCTTACTCAAAATATTTTAAAAAATACTGCATCAATTGAGCAATTATCTGAGGAAGCAGCTGAGGTTAGAGCAGGCAGTGATGGTTTAATTTTTCTGCCTTATATGATGGGAGAGCGAAGTCCAATCTGGCATACCAACGCCCGAGGCGTATTTTTTGGTTTATCTCTAACAACAACACCAGCTCAAATGTTTAGGGCAACCCTTGAAGGAACTGCTTTTGCACTTGCCCATAATGTTGAAATTGCTAGAAAATCTGGAATTAAAATTGATGAGATTAGAAGTATTGGTGGGGGGAGCAAGAGTGGGCTGTGGAATCAAATCAAGGCTGATGTATTAGGAGTACCTATTGCATTGCTTAAGGATTCAAGCGGGGCTGCAGTTGGTGATGCTTATCTTGCCGGGCTAGGTGTTGGTAAATTTAGTGATATTCGATCAACAATTAAAAATAACATCAAGATTGAAACAAAATATCAGCCAGATTTGAAGCTACATTCTTATTACCAACAGCGTTATAGCATCTATCGATCTGTTTATGAAAGCTTAAAACAAGATTTTGATAAATCAGCAATTACGGCAGCATATAAGGTGAATAAGTGAAAATATTTAATACCGCCAGAATGCAGCTCGCTCAGGTCGATCGGCTTGTAGAAGGGGGCTTTCAGGTTGAACAAGGTGGTTTTGGCTTAACTGGAGTTAAGCTAAATCAGAATGAATTAATTACTAAGTTTAGAGATATTCAAATCTGTATTGTTGAGTTTGAAAATATCACCAGTGAAGTCATTGCTAGTGGGAAAAATCTAAAGTTGATTGCCTGCCTTAGAAACGAGCCAGCAGCAGGCGTGGATATAGCAGCAGCAACTGAAAGAAATATTCCAGTTCTTTTTACACCAGGCAGAAATGCAGTTGCAGTTGCTGAGTACACACTAGGTTTAATGATCGCAGTTGCAAGGAGTATTCCAACAACTCATCATCTACTTCGCTATACCGATGAGTTAACCTCAGTTTCCTATAGTGATAAAGCAGGAGATAGACAAAGTGTTACCTCAGAGTGGAGCATGGACCCATCTGCACCATTTCAAAGATTTCAAGGTGATGAGTTAATGGGCAAAACTGTTGGCTTAGTTGGTGCAGGTTTCATTGGCCGTGAGATTGCAAAGCGAGTTTCAGCTCTTGGTATGAAAGTAATTGCCTATGATCCATATGTAAAGGTTGATGATTTAGCGAAACTTTCCATCAGATCTGTTGAATTAGATTATTTAGCGGCGCAGAGTGATTTTGTAGTGATGGCCGCAAAGGTAAGCAAAGAAAGCGTTGGTATTTTTTCAGCAAAGCAGTTTGCCTTAATGAAAAATACGGCCTACTTTATTAACACCGCCCGGGCTGCACTAGTTGATTATGATGCACTCTCACAAGCACTAATTAGTAAGCGGATTAGCGGCGCAGCTTTAGATGTTTACCCAACTGAGCCACTACCAGGTGATTCAGTTTTTCGAAGCTTGAATAATGTTGTTTTAAGCCCGCATCTGGCAGGTGCTGCTAGGCAAGTGGTGGAGCATCATTCAAAGATGGTGGTAGATGATCTATTAGAGTTACGCTCTGGTGTGATTCCAACTCGTATCATTAATCCGGCGGTCTTAGATAACTTTATGAAAAGTGGTGGCTTAAAGTGAGGGTGGCATTAGTAACTGGTGGTGCAACTGGGATGGGCGCTGCTACCGTGGCTGAATTGGCTAAGGAGAAAATTACTGTTGCCCTGCAATACTCAACGAGTGTATCTGAGGCCAAAAAAATTGCGGATAAATTAAAGAGTGAAGGCGGCAAGGTTGAGATTTTCCAAGCAGATCTATCTGAAAAAGATAGTGCAGATCATTTAGTTGCCCAAGTCAAGGAAAAGTTAGGTGCAATTGATATATTAGTTAACAATGCAGGTGTTATGAGTGATGCCAGTATTATTGAAATGAGTGATGATCTTTGGGATCAAGCCTTAAATCTTAATTTAACCTCTGCATTTAAGTTAATTAGAGCAACTGCTCCAAGTATGGTCAGTAAAAAATGGGGAAGAATAATTAATATTTCATCCCAAGTAGCACTTACCGGTTCTGCAAATCATGCCCACTATGCGGCTGCTAAAGCTGGACTGCTTGGACTTACCTACTCTGCTGCAAAAGAGTATGGAGCAAGTTGTGTAACAGTAAATGCGGTGCTACCTGGCAGAATTGAAACAAATATGATTGCACAAAGATCAATTGGAAAGTTAGATGGATGGCTATCTCAAACACCGTTGAATCGGCTGGGCAAACCGGAGGAGGTAGCCAGTATGGTGAGCTTCTTAGTATCTGAGAAGGCTTCCTATATAACAGGGGCTGCGATAAACGTAAATGGCGGATTGGTGATGGGCTAGGCGTTTTGCAACTTAATCGTTACAAATACTACTTGCCAGTCTGCATGACCAGGATCTAGGTTAGGCGAGCGATTCTAGGAGTCGTAGCTACTTTCCTAGAGTTGTATTGCAAAATTGAATAATTTTGCATTTTAAACGGAAGGAAATACTTTGAAGAAAGTACTCTCAGCAATTGGCGTAGCAGCTCTTGTTGCAACAGCTTTTGTTGTAGCACCAGCACAGGCTGCTACCAAGCTAAAGATCGCGCACATTCCTAAATTAGGAACAATCGGCTACTTCCAAGCAGCCCAAGTTGGTGTAGAACGTGCATGTAAGGAACTTAAAGCAACATGTGCATATAAGGGCCCAACTGAAATCACAGCAGCAGCTCAAGTTAAGGAAATTAACGCAGCTGTTCAAGCTGGCTACAACGTATTAATCATTGCAGCTAATGATAAAGATGCTCTAGTACCTGCACTTAAGGCAGCTATGAAGAAGAAGGTAACAGTTGTTACTTACGATTCAGATGTAGCGCCAGCAGGACGTTCAGTGTTTATTAACCAAGCTTCATCAGAAGGTATCGGACAAGCACTTGCTAAGTCTGCTTCTGATCTTGCTGGTGGCACCGGAGACATTGCAATTCTTTCAACAACTCCAGATGCAACCAATCAGAACGTATGGATTGATTTCATGAAGAAGGAGCTTGCTGCTAAGTATCCAAATGTAAAGGTTGTTGCAACTGCTTACGGTCTAGATAAGCCAGAAGAGTCAACAACTGAGACCCAAGGTCTAATCCAGAAGTACCCAACCATCAAGGCAATCGTTGCTCCTACATCAGTAGGTATTGTTGCTGCAGCTAAGTATGTTTCTGGCTCAGCTTCAAAGGGCAAGGTTTTCGTAACTGGTCTAGGTCTTCCAAATGATATGAAGACATACATCAAGGATGGATCAGGAGCTCAAGCATCTCTATGGGATGTTGAAAACTTCGGATATGTTGCAGTTCAGGTTGCTAATTCAATCAGGAATGGCAAGCAAAAGGTTACTGTCGGATCAGTTGTTAAATCTGGCAAAACCGATAAGGGACTTAAGTCTCGTACAGTTACACAAGGTGCAGTAGGAAATGAAATTATCCTAGGCCCAGCAACTGTATTCACAAAAGCGAACGTAGACGGATTTAACTTCTAATTTAGAAGTTTTATTAATCTGCTGATGGGGCAGCCTCTTATAGAGGCTGCCCCATCTTCTTTTGATGCCAATCTGTTTATATTTTGATATTAAATATTAATAGTTGGACACTCACCAAAAAGAGTGGAAGGATATGAGTTATCAATCCTTGCCATGCTTAATTAAGGAGATCATTTAAATGCCAGCCGCCAAACGCCTCGAGTATGGTGGTCACGCACTTGTTTGGGCCGGAGATTGGAGCGCTCAGGGTGCTGCAACTGCCATAAGTGGGGCAGCAAGAGCTGGTTATGATTACATTGAAATCGCATTATTAGATCCATGGAATGTGGATATTGCGATGACCAAGGATTTACTGCAACAACATAAGTTAAGAGCCCATGCATCCTTAGGCTTATCCTCCAAAACTGATGTGACCAGTCTTGATCAATCAATTGTTAAAAAAGGTGATGAGTTACTGCGCCAGGCAACTGATGTTTTGCATGGTTTAGGTGGCACTGAACTTTGTGGTGTTATTTATTCATCATTGGCTAAATATCCTCAACCGGCCAGCAAAGAAAATCGAACCAACTCAGTTGGTGCGATGCAGCGGCTTGCAGATTATGCGGCCGATAAAGGAATTAATATTAACCTTGAGGTAGTAAATAGGTATGAGACAAATATTATTAATACTGGCAAAGAAGGATTAAAGTTTTTGGATGAGGTAAATCGTCCAAATGCATTTGTGCATCTTGATACCTATCATATGAATATTGAAGAGGATGGCATGCGAAAAGCGGTGATCGAGGCGGGTGATCGACTGGGCTTTGTTCATATTGGTGAGAGTCATCGTGGTTACCTTGGCACTGGCAATGTTGATTTTGATACCTTCTTCACCGCCCTAAAGGAGATTAAATACCAAGGTCCAATCACCTTTGAATCCTTCTCATCAGCGGTAGTTGATCCTGCCCTTTCTAACACCTTATGTATTTGGCGAAATCTTTGGAGTGACTCTGATGATTTGGCTAAGAAATCATTGGATTACATGAAGGCTAGGTATTAAATTGATGCAAAGAGTGTGCTTTAGGTTGCAGGTCAGGAAAGAGATGATGGATGAGTATGTCCGCCGTCATGGGCAAGTTTGGCCAGAGATGTTGCAAGCCCTATCTGATACTGGTTGGCATAATTACTCACTTCATTTAGATCGAAATGATGGCACGTTAATTGGTTACTTTGAAACCCCATCTCTGGCAGATGCTAAAGCTGGGATGGAGAAGAAAGAGATCAATGCAAAATGGCAGGCTGATATGGCGCCATTTTTTGTAGCCCTTGAGGGCAAACGACCAGATGAAGGTTTTTTGCAATTAGAAGAAGTTTTTTACTTAAATTAAAAGTCAAAACTAAACCAAAGGAGATATGCGATGGCATCAAAGCAAGAGGCTAAGGAAGTACTTAAGCGGTTTTGGATAGAGACTCCTTCTTGGGCGTATGCAAACTCTGGCACGAGATTTAAAGTATTTGCTCAACCTGGTGTACCAAGAGATCCATATGAAAAAATTGCTGATGCTGCCCAAGTACATAAGTACACAGCAGCTGCACCCTCTGTTGCAATGCATATTCCATGGGACAAGACTGATGATTACGCAAAGTTGGCAAAGCATGCTAAAGATTTAGGGGTAAGACTAGGAACTGTTAACTCAAATACCTTCCAAGATGATGACTATAAGTATGGCTCTGTCTGCCACTTTGACAAGAAGATTCGCCAAAAGGCTGTTGATCACCTTTTTGAGTGTATTGAGATTATGAATATCACCGGCGCCCAAGATCTTAAACTTTGGTTTGCCGATGGCACTAACTACCCAGGTCAAGATGATTTGGCAGGACGCCAGGATCGCTTATTTGAATCACTACAAAAGGTTTATGCGCGATTAGGTGAAAATCAAAGAATGCTATTGGAGTATAAATTCTTTGAACCAGCGTTTTATTCAACTGATGTGCCAGATTGGGGCACCTCTTATGTGCATTGCACAGAGCTTGGACCAAAGGCAACTGTTTGTGTTGATACTGGCCACCATGCACCGGGAACAAATATTGAGTACATAGTCGCATTTTTACTTCGTAGAAAACGACTTGGCGCCTTTGACTTTAACTCTAGGTTTTATGCCGATGATGATCTAATTGTGGGAGCAGCAGATCCATTTCAATTGTTTCGAATTATGCATGAGGTTAATCAAGGTGGCGGATTTGATAAGGGAACAACTGTTTCTTATGTATTAGATCAATGCCACAATATTGAGCCAAAAATTCCAGCACAGATTAGATCTATTACTAATGTGCAGGAGGCGGTTGCAAAAGCTTTGATCGTTGATGCTGATGCATTAAAGAAGGCGCAGTTAGCAGGGGATGTATTAGGAGCAAATGATCTCTTGATGAATGCTTACAATACTGATGTAAGGGATCTACTAGGTGAGTTACGTACTGAACAAGGATTAGCAGCTGATCCAAAGAGTGCGTATGCAAAGAGTGGATATGCTGAGAAGATTGCTGCTGAACGAGTCGGTGGCGCGCAAGCTGGGTGGGGAGCTTAATGTCGACACCTAAGGTTGTAGCTGAATTATTAGCCCGCAGTAATAAGTTGGGAGCAGAACCCCGCTTTACAAATTATGCCGGCGGTAATACTTCAGCAAAAGGCGTGGTGGCAAATCCAGCAACTGGTAAAGATACAACTGTGCTGTGGGTAAAGGGATCAGGTGGTGATCTTGGTACATTAAAAGAGTCAGGATTAGCAGCATTAGATCTAGAAAAATTCAGGGATTTAGTAAATGTATATCCAGGCGTTGAGCGCGAAGATGAGATGGTCGCACTCTTTGATTACTGCGCATTTGGTAAAGGAGGAGCTGCGCCAAGTATTGATACCTCAATGCATGGATTAGTTGAATACGATCATGTTGATCATCTGCATCCAGATTCAATCATTGCACTTGCAACTTCAAAAGATGGCAAGAAGTTAACTGCTGAATGTTTTGGCGATGAAATTCTGTGGGTGGATTGGCGCCGTCCTGGTTTTCAATTAGGACTTGATATGGCAAAGATTGTTAAGGAGAATCCCAAGGCGAAGGGTTGTGTATTAGGTGGTCATGGTTTAACTACCTGGGGAGGAAGTAGCAAAGATTGTGAGGAACGATCTATTTGGGCAATTACCAAAGCTGAGGAGTTTATTAAGGCAAAGGGCAAGGCAGATCCATTTGGTAAAAAGGAATCAAAGTTTGCTCCCCTTGATAGCGCAAAGCGAAAAGAGCGAGCTGCTCAATTAGCCCCATATTTGCGGGGTATTGCATCTAAAGATATGCGCATGCTTGGTAGCTTTACTGATAATGATGTGGTTTTAGATTTCTTACAAGGTAGCAAATTAATGCAATTAGCTGGTCTTGGCACATCATGTCCTGATCATTTCTTGCGCACCAAAATTTCACCAATGGTTTTAGATACCAAACCAGATGCACCAGTGGATGAGGTAATTAAGCGAGCAAATGAGCTCCATGAGCAATACCGTAAAAATTACGCCGCCTATTACAACCGTAATGCTAAGAAGGATTCACCAGCGATGCGCGGGGCTGATCCATTAATCATTTTAGTGCCAGGAGTTGGCATGTTCTCTTATGGTAAAGATAAACAAACCGCCCGAGTTGCTGGTGAGTTTTATATCAACGCCATAAATGTAATGCGCGGGGCAGAGGCACTTTCTACCTACGCACCAATTGCTGAGAGTGAAAAATTTAGAATCGAGTACTGGGATTTAGAGGAGGCAAAACTAAAGCGAATGCCAAAACCAAAACCATTAGCAGGAAAGATTGCTTTGGTGACAGGTGCTGCTTCCGGTTTAGGTAAGGCAACTGCTGAGCGCTTAGCTGCCGAGGGGGCTTGTGTTGTAGTGGCAGATCGTGATCTTGAGGGTGCTACCAAATTGGCGCAAGAGTTAGGTGATAAAGATAAAGCTATTGCTGTTGCTATGGATGTCACAAGTGAAGAGGCGATTGCAGGTGCAATGGCTGCCACCATGCTCGCCTTTGGCGGTATTGATATTGTTATTAATAACGCTGGTATTTCAATTGCTAAACCAATTACTGAAACCACAGTTGCAGATTGGGATTTGCAATTAGATATTATGGCTAGGGGCTCATTTTTAGTTTCTCGTGAAGCTGCTAAAGCGCTAAAAGCACAAGGCATGGGCGGAGATATTATTTATATCTCTTCTAAAAACTCAGTCTTTGCTGGTGCAAACAATGTTGCATATGGCGCCACTAAGGCTGCGCAATCACACCAGGTGCGATTATTGGCAGTTGAGTTAGGTGAGTTTGGAATTCGTGTAAATGGCATCAATCCTGATGGTGTAGTTAAGGGCTCTGGCATATTTGCTGGTGGTTGGGGAGCTAACCGGGCCAAGCAGTATGGCGTTGAGGAATCTAAATTAGGTGAGTTCTATGCCCAGCGAACTATCTTGAAAAAAGAGGTGTTACCAGAACATATCGCCGCTGCCGTCTTTGTAATTCTAGGTGGAGATTTAACCCTAACTACTGGACTTCACATTCCAGTAGATGGTGGTGTGGCCGCAGCCTTCCTTCGTTAGAAAAACTCTTTTGCTACACGCAGCGATTGATTTAGGTGGCTCATCAGGTCGAGTAACAGTTGGTGAGTTAGTTGATCAAAAGATAGTGCTAACTGAGCTGCACCGATTTAAACATGAGCCAGTGCAAACTACCGAAGGCTTGTTTTGGGATTGGCAATTTATTTTAGATCAAATTAAAACTGGATTAAACAAGGCTACTGAGTTAGGTGAGGTCATAACTCTGGGCGTGGATAGTTGGGCAGTTGATTATGGCTTAATTGATGTAAATGGGGATTTAATCGCACCACCACATTGTTACCGAGATGGCCGCACCGATGGCGTAATGGCAAAGTTAAAAGCCGAGTTAGGTGTTGATTACATTTATAATAAGACTGGTATTCAATTCATTTTCTTCAACACTATGTATCAATTATTTATCGAAAAACAATCTACTGCATATCAGCGGGCAGATAAGTTCTTAATGGTGCCAGATTTAATTAACTACCTTTTATGTGGTGCGATAAGCACTGAGATCACCAACGCCTCAACTACTCAATTACTTAATGTTCACACCCATGATTGGGATTGGCAGTTAATTGATAAGTTGGGGATCAAGAAATCTTTATTTCCCAAAATAAATAAGCCAGGTGAGCAAATGGGTGAGGTCAAAGGTTGCGGAAAATTAGATGGCATCAAGGTGATCTCCGTGGGTTCACATGACACTGCAAGCGCAGTTGCTGGTGCCCCGCTGGGCGAGGATGGCTTGAGTGCATACATCTCAAGTGGCACCTGGTCCCTAGTCGGCCTTGAATTGGTAAAACCAGTCACAGGTAAAGCTGCGATGGAATTTAATATCACCAATGAGATGGGGGTAGGTGATCGAACTAGGTTTATAAAAAATGTTGCTGGAATGTGGTTACTGGAGGAGTCCTTGGATTACTGGGCAAGTAGGGGTGAGCATTACACCGCCGCTGGTCTAGCTAAAGAGGCAGCGCTGCTTCCAAAGGGTGCGGTTATTGATGCCAATGATCCCGTATTTGAAAAGCCTGGGGCGATGCCAGAGCGAATCGCTGCTTTGTGCAAAAAAAGTAATCAGCAGATTCCACAAACACCTGCCGAGTATGCCCGCTGTATTTTTGATTCACTAGTAGATGCCTATACAAAAGTCTTATCCCAACTACAAACAGCGGCAGGAGTAAAAATTAACTCCATAAATATTGTTGGCGGTGGCAGCGCTAATGTCTTACTAAATCAATTAACCGCTGATGCAACTGGGTTGCCAGTTTATGCTGGGCCTGTGGAAGCTACAGTATTGGGAAATATTATGGTGCAGATGCAATCAATGGGTGCCATTAAATCTCTTTCACACGGACGACAAATAATTAAAGATTCAATTACCCAAGAGGTGTTTAAACCGCGCAATTAATTAAACAGCGCGAAGAACTGCAGTTACCTTGCCTAAAATCACCGCATCATCTGCTGGTATGGGTAGGTAATCATCATTTTCAGGCAACAGCCAGAAGTGGCCATCTTTTTTCGACCAGGTCTTTACAGTTGCTTCACCATCAATCATGGCGGCAACAACCTCACCCTTCTCAGCTGATTTTTGGGCACGAATAACCACATAATCACCATCGCAGATGGCAACATCAATCATGGAGTCACCTTTTATCTGCAACATAAATAGCTCACCTTTACCAACAATTGATTCTGGAAGTGGCATTACCTCTTCAACTATTTGCTCTGCCAAAATTGGATTACCTGCGGCGATCTTTCCTACCAATGGAATTAATCTAGTTTTATCTTGTGGGGCAGCATGTCCATCCTCACCTGGCAGGGTGATCTCAATGGCGCGGCCTCTGGCAGCATCCCGTCTGATCCAGCCCTTTTCTTCAAGAATTTGCAGTTGATAGGTGACGGATGCGGTGGAGGCAAGACCTGCGGCCTGGCCAATCTCACGCATAGAGGGTGGATACCCCTGGTTCTCAACTGCACGCTTAATAACTGAGAGGATCTTTAACTGCCTTGGGGTCAGCCCATTGTCATCGGCTGGGCCATCCGGCAGCTCTGAGACCGCCTTTTTACTCGGGTTTTTAGCCATATCCCAAGGGTAGCAGGGGTGGGCAGAAAAATCAAACATTTGTTCGATTTAAACTGGACAATGTCAGTGGCCTAGTGTTTAATACTCTATAGAACAGGTGTTCGAATCCCCTCGAGCACTGGTTATCAGGAGATGAGTATGAAGAGCAACCGTAGGTATAAATTAGCCAGAACTGCACTTGGCATATCAGTCATAGTCTTGGCCGCATCAGCTGCCACCAGCATCTCAACCGAGGCTGGTAATTTAGCTGTTAAGGGTGAGAGTAGATATCTGCAGATGGTAGTCGCTCCAGGTGAATCGCTCTGGTCAATCGCTGCGATGCTCTCCGAGGGTGGCTCAATAAATCAGGTGATCGCAGATATTGTTGAGGTTAATAATTTAGCCAGCGCCGATGTGAGCGCTGGAATGAAATTACTGGTGCCGGCTAAGTAAATCACAGGTAGGTTTAATATGGTAGGAGATTGACATGATCTGGTACCACTGTGGTACCATATTCCTATGGCAATGAATCTGAGACTTTCACCTCAACAAAATAAGGCTTTGAAAAAGGTAGCTGCTCAAAAGGGTATTTCTATGCAGGAAGCAGCGCTAAAGGCGATTGATGAGTACATCTCTCATCGCTCAGAGAAATTAACTAAAAATATCGCCCGGATTAAGAGTGAGGATGCCGAACTACTTGAACGCTTATCTAAGTAATTGCATTAACCTTTAATGGCTAGGGAGATTGATTACTTAGAGTTAGCCGATATCTTAAAGCTAGGCCAAGAAATAATTCCAGATTTTAGGATCCGAGATCTCGGCTTGTTGGAGTCTGCAGTTGCAAGGCCTAGGACATCGGTTTTTGGCGAAGATGCTTATCCAACCTTTGCCGACAAAGTGGCGGCTCTGATGCACTCCATCGCCCGAAACCATGCACTTATAGATGGTAATAAAAGACTGGCCTGGTCTGCGGCTCGGTTATTTTGCTTGATGAATGATGTAGATATAAAAATGAACCAGGACCGAGCTTATGAGTTAGTTGTGGCGGTAGCATCTGGGCAGATCGACCTGCCCGAGTTATGTGTGAGTTTGAAAAAAGTGATTAAGTAAGAGGCGCTCTGATGAGAATTTACCCAACACGCCGATTCAGGTGCTTTTAAACCCTCAACTATGGCTCTATGGTTCACCCAACATATAGGGGCAAAACGACTTATGGCTTCCATAAGTAGTAGTTTTCCGCTAATGTGCTCTTCCCCCGCATAGCAAGAAAGAACTGGAGAACTGCCAAATGATCTGCCCCTTCTGTCGCTTCGATGACTCAAGAGTTATTGACTCTCGTCCAACCGATGAGGGAAATCAGATCCGCCGCCGGCGCGAGTGCACCAGCTGTGGCAGGCGGTTTAATACCGCAGAGACCTCCGTGCTGCTAGTAATCAAAAGATCTGGGGCTACTGAGCCCTTCTCAAGGGAGAAGGTAGTCAATGGTGTACGCAAGGCATGCCAAGGTCGGCCAGTAAATGATGATGATCTAGCACTGCTTGCCCAACGAGTGGAGGAGTCCCTTCGCTTAGATGGTGTGGCAGAGGTTGATGCCCAAGAGGTGGGAATGGCAATTCTTGCGCCACTCCGAGAACTCGATGAGGTCGCCTACCTACGATATGCCTCGGTATACCGTAGTTTTTCCTCCCTGGAAGATTTTGAAGGAGAGATCGCATTACTGCGAGCTGAGCCTTCTAGAAACCCAAAACTTTCTCAGAAACAACAAGTCTTCTCCGCACCAAAAAATTAATATATTTAAAGAAGTAAATATTCGGGGGCCCCTTAAGTAGATAGATAGGCAAGAAAAGAAGCTGATAAGAAGAGATGAAAAAAAAGAGAAGTAAACCAAAAAAGATTTAACAACAAATTAAGGGGAGTATGAAATGTCAATCGTTAACAAGCCAGCTGCGGTAAAGGGTGAAAACAAAATTGGTGGTAGCAAAGCTCTTACCATCGAACGGATCTACACCACCGCTGGTGTGCACCCATATGACACCGTCAAGTGGGAGCGACGCGATGTAGTTCAGACCAACTGGAAATCCGGTGAGGTTATCTTTGAACAAAAAGGTGTTGAGTATCCAGATTTCTGGTCGGTAAATGCCTCCACCATTGTTACTACTAAATACTTCCGCGGCGCGCTAGGGGCCGAAAATCGTGAGTGGTCACTTAAGCAGGTAATTGATCGTGTGGTTTTAACATACACAAAAGCTGGAAAAGATAATAATTACTTTGCCACCCCGGCCGATGCTGAAGTTTTTGAACATGAATTAACCCATATGTTGATGCACCAAATATTTTCTTACAACTCACCAGTTTGGTTTAACGTCGGCACAAATGCCCCACAACAGGTCTCAGCCTGCTTTATTCTCTCTGTTGATGACACGATGGAATCAATTCTTAATTGGTATAAAGAAGAGGGCTTTATCTTCAAAGGTGGATCAGGTGCTGGTCTTAATCTTTCAAGAATTCGCTCCTCTAAAGAGCTTTTAAAATCAGGTGGCACCGCCTCAGGACCAGTCTCATTTATGCGAGGTGCTGATTCATCTGCTGGCACAATCAAATCAGGGGGTGCTACTCGCAGAGCTGCCAAGATGGTGGTGCTAGATGTTGATCATCCAGATATTGAAGAGTTTATTGAGACCAAGGTGCGGGAAGAGGACAAGATCCGCGCCCTGCGCGATGCTGGCTTTGATATGGATTTGGGCGGCAAAGATATTGTCTCTGTGCAATATCAAAATGCTAATAACTCAGTACGGGTATCGGACGCCTTTATGCGCGCCTATGAAAATGGTGAGTCATTTGGTTTAACTGCAAGATCAACTTGTGAGGTTTTAGAAACTGTTGATGCAAAGAAATTATTTAGAAAGATGGCCCAGGCTGCTTGGGCCTGTGCTGATCCAGGCATTCAATATGATGACACCATCAATGAGTGGCACACAAACCCAGAGACTGGCCGGATCAATGCATCCAATCCATGCTCTGAGTACATGTCATTGGATAACTCATCATGTAACTTGGCCTCAATTAACCTGTTAAAGTTTTTAAAGCCAGATGGTTCATTTGATGTTAAAAACTTTGTCAAGGTAACTGAGTTGGTTATTACCTCAATGGATATCTCAATCTGTTTCGCAGATTTCCCAACTCCAGCGATTGGTCAGACCACCAGAGATTTTCGTCAATTAGGAATTGGCTATGCAAATCTTGGTGCACTCCTTATGGCGCTAGGTCTTGCCTATGATTCAGAGGGCGGGCGGGCATTAGCGGGGGCGATCACCTCAGTATTAACTGGTGTCTCATATCGCAGAGGGGCTGAGCTAGCTGGAATCGTTGGTGCTTACAACGGTTATGCAAGAAATGCTGCCGCTCACACCAAGGTAATGCGCAAACACCAAAATGCCACTGAGTCTGCAAAATCTGTCTCAACTTTAGATAAAGATGTTTGGGCTGAAGCGATTAAGCAATGGGCAACTGGTAATGCGTTAGGTGAGAAAAATGGCTGGCGCAACGCACAGGCTTCCGTATTAGCTCCAACTGGAACTATTGGCTTGATGATGGATTGTGATACCACCGGAATTGAGCCAGATCTTGCCCTGGTTAAGTTCAAGAAGATGGTGGGCGGTGGTTCAATGCAGATTGTGAACCAGACTGTGCCATTAGCACTTAAAAAACTTGGCTACACCGATGAGACAATTGAAGCAATTGTTGAGTACATATCTGAGAATGGAAATATTGTTGATGCTCCTGGCTTAAAGCTTGAGCATTACACCGTATTTGATTGCGCAATGGGTGCTCGCTCAATTAGTGCGATGGGCCATGTTCACATGATGGCAGCGTGCCAACCATTTTTATCAGGTGCGATCTCAAAGACAGTTAATCTGCCAGCCGATGCCACAGTGGAGGAGATCGAGGAGGTCTACTACCAAGGTTGGAAGTTAGGTATTAAGGCACTTGCCGTCTACCGTGATAATTGCAAGGTTGGACAACCACTATCTGATTCAAAGGGTAAAAAAGCTGAGGTAGTAGTTGATAACGCCCCAACTGCCATTCGCCGTCGTCTGCCAAAATCTCGCCCAGCACAAACCACATCATTCTCCGTAGGCGGCGCAGAAGGTTATATGACCTCTGGTGCTTATGCAGATGGCGCTCTAGCTGAAGTATTCTTAAAACTTGGCAAGCAAGGATCAACTCTTGCCGGTGTAATGGATGCCTTCTCAATTGCAGTATCAATTGGATTGCAATACGGCGTACCACTTGAAACCTTTGTAGAGAAATTTGCTAACCAAAGGTTTGAACCAGCTGGTATGACGGATGATGCGGATATCAGAATGGCGCAATCGGTAATGGATTACATCTTCCGTCGTCTTGCCCTTGATTACCTACCATTTGAATCACGATCCTCCCTTGGTGTTTATTCAGCTGCAGAGCGCGCTCGCGCCCTGGAAAGTGGTGAGTACACAGCTGATGAAAAAGGAGCGGTAAGTACGCCAGTAAAAAAAACTCAAGAGATAAAGATTCAAAAAGCACCAGTTGATAACTCAACTGTTGGCTCATCAATGGAGCTCTTTGAGAAGATGGCTGGG
>SHVD01000020.1 GCA_009691185.1 Candidatus Nanopelagicaceae bacterium
CCACAGTCCCTGTTGGTTTAATTGGTTTATCACTTGAAGAGGCAAGATATAAATTAACCTCGGCAGGTTTGCTTATCGCCCAAACTATTGCAGTTGATTCAGATCAAGCACCTGGTGTTGTAATAAGTATTAATCCAATACCAGGCACAACTATTACAGCCGGCAGTGGTGTAACCCTTGAGATTGCAAGCGGAAATGTGCAGGTACCGTCCTTAGTTGGATTAAATGAGATTGGCGCTAAGACTGTATTAACCCAAGCCGGGTTTTTAATACGAGAGATCACAGCCTTTGATCCAAGTAAGACAGTTGGTGAGATCCTTGCTCAAGCTCCAGAGGCTGGTGCTACTAAAACCATTGGCAGTACTGTGACAATTACAATTAATAAAAATTAAGCTCTAATTACAACTGGGGATAATCCTTCAGATCTTGCGCGAGCGCCCTTATCACCACAGATTTCAAGCCAGTTGCCAATCATCTGATAACCATGTTCAGTTAAGACTGACTCTGGATGAAACTGCACTCCACAAATTGGTAATGTTTTATGTTGCACCGCCATTACTACCCCAGATTGCGTTGTCCCAGTGATCTCAAGCTCTGCTGGCAAAGTATCTTTTTCAATTGCGAGTGAGTGGTAGCGAGTTGCAGTAAATGGGGATGGGATATTTTCTAGTACTGATTTATTTTTATGGGTAACAACAGATGTTTTACCATGCAATAACTCTGGCGCTCGTGAGACAGTTGCGCCATATGCAACACCAATTGCTTGATGGCCAAGGCATACGCCAAGAAGTGGAATCTTTTTTTCTGCGCAGTACTTAACCAGTTCAACACTTATGCCAGCACCTTGCGGTGTGCCAGGACCTGGGGAGATTAATACCCCGTCATATTTATCTGCCTCACTCACTTTGATCTCATCATTTCGCACCACAGTGCATTGGGCTCCTAATTGCTGTAGATACTGAACTAGGTTAAAAACAAATGAGTCGTAGTTATCAATAACTAGGATCTTGCGAGAGGTGGTGCTCATAGGCTAATTGTGTAGTAATCTGCTGCCATGCCGAAGTCAAAAGTGCGCGATAAGGTCCGCAAGCAAAAGAAGGTTGCCCCAGCCGTTGAGCAGTTTGCTGCTGAGAATGAGAAGTTAGAGAGCCCAAGCTGGCTTGCCCCAGTTATGGTTGCCAACTTCATCTTGGGGCTGATTTGGATTGTAATTTTCTATATCTCCGACACTAACTACCCAATTCCTGGCATCGGTGCCTGGAACATGTTGGTTGGTTTTGGCTTTGTGGGTATCGGCTTTTCCCTCGCCACCCGCTGGTACTAATTACAGTGGTGTAACTCTCCACACCGTGGATAAGTGTTGTGGATAACTTTTAACCCCTACTAACCATCTACTCACCTACCCTTAAGCCGTGCTCGCACTTATTGCCTACTTACTGACCTTACTTGCTGTTGGCATATTTGGCTTTCAAGGATTTAAATTATTTAAAAAAATCTCAGCAGGACAAAGTGATCCCACCCGTTTTGATAATAAAGGCAAGCGTTTGAAAAACATGTTTGTTGAAGCCTTCTCGCACACCAAGATGCTTAATTTTACCGCCACCGGTATTGCCCACTGGTTTGTAATGATCGGTTTTTTCGCACTGCTTGGCACATTAGTCACGGCGTATGGACAATTGATAAATCCCACTTGGGCGCTACCAATCATTGGCCATTTTGTTGGATATGAGTTATTTGCTGAGGTGATTGCGGCGCTGACTGGAATTGGAATTGTCACTTTAATTGCAATCAGACAAGTAACTAGAGTTGTTAAATCAGGCAGGTCTTCAAGATTTTACGGTTCAGGTAGTTTGAAAGCTTACTATGTAGAGGTAACAATTTTGGCTATAGTTTTTTGCGTGGTAGCACTTCGTGGTTTAGAGGGTGCGCTATTAAATGAGTCAGGCTGGAATTGGCATTACGCAATTTCATATCCTGCAGTTTTATTCTTTAGCAAGTACTCTGCTGCTCAAATTGAAAGCTTAATTCAAGTGATCGCCTTTACTAAAATAGTAGTTTCAATGGCTTGGTTTATTGTGGTTGGCTTAAATCTCAACATGGGTATCGCTTGGCATAGATTTTTAGCTTTCTTTAATATTTATTTCAAAAAGTATCCGGGTAAAGAAAATGCCTTGGGCCCACTGCCGGCGATGATTTCACATGGTAAAGAGATTAATTTTGAAGACCCTAAAGAAGATGATGTATTTGGTATTGGAAGCGCTGCAGATATCTCCTGGAAAGGCCTGTTGGATATGTCTACCTGCACTGAGTGCGGCAGATGCCAATCCCAATGCCCAGCCTGGCACACTGAAAAACCACTATCTCCCAAGCTTTTGATTATGGCAATGCGCGATCATGCATTGGCCAAGGTTGGCACTGAGGCTGCTGCTGCCAAGATTGTTGGCAACGCACATGAGAATGCAATTTCATTAGATGTCTTATGGTCCTGCACCACATGTGGTGCTTGTGTCGAAGAGTGCCCAGTTGATATTGAGCATGTTGATCACATTGTTAACATGCGAAGATTTCAAGTTTTAGTTGAATCTGAATTCCCACCAGAGCTTGGTAATACTTTTAGAAATCTGGAGAAGGCTGGAAATCCATGGGGTGCAAACAGAACAGATCGTGATGCTTGGATTAAAGAGGTTGATTTTCCGATTACGGTAATTGATTCAGTCATACCAGAAAATATTGAGTATCTGTTTTGGGTTGGTTGCGCTGGTGCTTATGAAGAGCGAGCAAAAAAGACTACCAAAGCGGTTGCCGAACTTTTATATATGTCAGGAGTTTCATTTGGTGTTTTAGGAAAGCGTGAAACCTGTACTGGTGATCCGGCCAGAAGAAGTGGTAATGAGTTTTTATATCAAATACTCTCTAGAGAAAATATTGAAACGCTGCAAGAGACTTTTGGTACTCGTGGAGTGAAAAAGGTAGTTGTCACCTGCCCACATTGCTTTACAACAATTGGTAGGGATTACAAACAACAAGGTTTTGAATTACAGATGGTTCACCATACTCAATTGCTAAATCAGTTGGTAAAAGAGGGAAGATTAAAACCAATAGCACCTGCAAAAGAGGATGCTAAGAAGATTACCTATCATGATCCTTGTTATCTTGGTCGGCACAATCAAATATATGAACCACCTCGGGAGTTATTGGAATCTGCCGGCGTTGAGGTTACTGAGATGCCTAGAAATAAGGAGCGATCATTTTGTTGCGGCGCAGGAGGCGGGCGAATGTGGATGGAGGAAAAAATTGGCGAGCGCATCAACTTAAATCGAGTTGATGAGGCAATTGCTACTGGGGCGCAGGAGGTGGCGGTTGGCTGTCCATTCTGCCGAGTGATGGTTTCAGATGGCATGGTGGCAAAGTCGAGCTCAGTTGAGGTACTAGATGTCGCTCAGGTGATGCTGCGCTCCGTAAAAAGATCAGGATAACGCACAAGTAAATCTCAGGAAATCCTCAGGTTAGTAGATAATTATCCATACTGAGGTGATGCCCAATGACAACTGTCAAAGAACGCGTAAGTAATAACCAAGAGGTAAATCAGAATGTGCAGCGAATTCTTGTTGTAGATGATGAAAGCTCCATTAGTGAGCTAGTTGCCACCAGCTTAAAGTTTGTTGGCTTTGATGTGAGAACTGCAGCCACTGGATCACAAGCTCTGCAAATCGCGCAGGAGTTTAAACCACATGCATTAATTCTTGATGTGATGTTGCCAGATCAAAATGGTTTTGAAGTTTGCCGCCAGATTCGAAGTGAAGGACAAAAAGTTGGCGTTTTATTCTTAACTGCTAAAGATTCAGTTGAGGACAAGATTGCTGGTTTAACAATTGGTGGCGATGATTATGTAACTAAGCCATTTTCACTTGAAGAATTAGTAGCCCGTCTTCGCGCCCTACTTCGCAGAACCGGTGTTACTGAGATTGAAAGCGATGAAGAGAAAATTAGATTTGCAGATCTTGAATTAGATGAGGCAGCCCATGAGGTCAGACGAGCTGGCAATCTAGTTGATCTTTCTCCAACTGAGTTTTTACTTCTTCGATACTTAATGATTAATGCCGACCGAGTGGTGAGTAAATCACAGATATTAGATCATGTTTGGCAGTATGACTTTAGAGGGGATATGGGAATTGTTGAAACCTATGTTTCCTATCTGCGCAAGAAGATAGATATATATGAGCCTGCTTTAATTCACACTGTACGTGGAGTTGGATATCGCCTGCGGTTGCCAGTGAGTAAGTAATTGATCACAATTAGGGAATGAATTCACCGCTAAGTCGGGTGCGCACTCCGCTTTCACTTTGGAGCCTTCGTAACCGACTTATCTTGGCCACAGTTGTGATGGCTAGTTTGGCAATTATTGCCTCTGATTTTGCAGCAAATGCCGCACTTCGTACCTACCTAATATCCCAAGTTGATAAGGGGTTAGTTAATATTTCAAACGCCTCACTAACTCGTTTAGAGGCTAGTGGCATTACCCCGCCAGAGGCTGCACTGGAGGATTCACCTTTTAAAATCTTGCCACCATTAAGTGGTGTGCCCACAACAGTATCTGTAACTTTATTGGATAGAGATGGCAATTTAATTGGTCGAATTGGTGGTGAGTTAGCTGGTGAAAACTTTTCAATTACTGGTTTAAAACTTATCGATGTTGAAAAATATAAATATCTGCCATTTACTATTGATGGTAAAGGTAATACGCCAGATGTAAGGGCGCTAGCGCAGCTGCTGCCAACTGGATTAGGTAGTGTGATTGTTGCCAACTCACTCGCTGAGGTTGACCAAACTCTTAATAGATTAAGGTTTCTGTTTTTAACATTGGGTCTAATCGCATTATTAATAATTGCAATTGCATCTAGGTGGATTGTTGCTATCGGGCTTAGACCACTTGAAGCGGTGGAAGATACCGCTGAAGCAATTGCTGGCGGTGATTTATCTGCTCGGTTGCCAGCAGTAAAGCCAGATACTGAAGTTGGCCGATTAACCACCTCACTTAACACCATGCTTGCCCGAATTGAAGAATCATTTGCTATCAGAGTGGAAAGTGAGAATAAATTAAGAAGATTTGTCGCAGATGCCTCCCATGAATTGCGCACACCGTTAACAGCAATCAGAGGATTTGCAGAGTTACACCGGCAAGGAGCGGTAGTTGGTGAGGTAAAAGTTAATGAGTTAATTACTAGGATTGAAAAAGAATCAATTCGAATGAGTACTTTAGTTGAGGACCTGCTGCTTCTCGCTCGGCTTGATCAATCAAGGCAGCTTGAAATGGAGCCAGTTGATTTAAATACCATAATTAATGAGTCAGTGATAAGCGCCAAAGTGGCAGGGCCTAATCATCACTTTGAGGTGAACTTGGGAACGGATGAAATATTTGTTTTAGGTGATTCCCAAAGAATTTATCAAGTTATTTCAAACTTACTGGCAAATGCTAGAACTCATACCCCTGTCGGAACAAAAATAAAAGTAACTACCAATCAACTTGATAATGAAACCATGGTGCAGGTCGCTGATAATGGAGCTGGCTTATCGTTGGCAGATCAGAAGCAAATCTTTGAGCGTTTTTATCGAGCAGATCCATCACGGGTTAGAGGTAGTGGTGAAGGCAGCGGCCTTGGCTTATCAATTGTTGATGCAGTAATGAAGGCACATGGTGGTTATGTATCAGTTGAATCAAAGATTGGTGAAGGATCCACCTTCACATTGCACTTCTTAAATCAAGAGTAAATTTATTCGATTTTGCTTTTGTGAAAGTTAAGCCATGATTTTGATGGCGTTGGGCCACGTTGGCCTTGATATCTTGATCCATAAATTGCAGAACCGTATGGATGCTCAGCTGGGGAGGATAATTTAATTAAACAAAGCTGGCCGATTTTCATTCCAGGAAATAATTTCACCGGCAAGTTTGCAACATTAGAAAGCTCTAAGGTGATGTGGCCAGAAAAACCTGGATCAATAAATCCAGCGGTGGAGTGGGTCAGAAGTCCCAATCGACCAAGAGAGGATTTTCCTTCCAATCTGCCGGCGATGTCATCTGGCAAGGTGATCACTTCATAAGTACTAGCTAATACAAACTCACCTGGGTGCAAAATAAAATGTTCATCCGGTGCTACCGCAACCTCACGCGTTAAATCTGGTTGTTCAATTGATGGATCAATTACGGAGTACTTATGATTTTCAAAAACTCTAAAAAAGCGGTCTAGCCGCACATCCACACTTGATGGCTGCACCATCGCCTCGGTGAAGGGTTCAACCTTTACCCGGCCTTGGGTAATTTGGGCCTTGATGTCTTTATCGCTAAGTAGCACAATCGCTGACCCTATCTTGAAGTTATCAAATTAACATCGAAAATCTACTGGCGGGTATTGATTAAGTTACCCACCAGTAGCATGCTTATCCCATGGGACATTACATCGCCAACCTGCGCGATATCGAGTTTTGCCTTTTTGATTTGTTAGAGCGTGAATCCATTTTGGGTAAATCAATTTATAAAGACCTAGACCGCGAAACAGCGATGGGAATGTTAGAAGAGGTCAAGCGGATGGCAGAAAATGATTTAGCTGCCTCCTTTGTCGATGGTGATCAAATAAAAGTTAAATTTGATCCAGCAACTGGGGATGCAAAACTTCCTGAATCATTTAAAAAATCCTATAAAACTTTTATGGACAATGAATGGTGGCGAATTGACGCGCCAGTTGAATTAGGTGGCACCTCAATGCCAGCATCAATTAGGTGGGCAATTGCCGAGATGGTTTTAGGATCAAATCCAGCAATTCATATTTACGCATCTGGTATCGCCTTTGCACATGTGGCTTATATCTATGGCACGCCAGAGCAAAAAAAGATTGCAAAGTTAATGGTCGATAAGCAGTGGGGCGCTACCATGATGCTAACTGAACCAGATGCTGGTAGTGATGTGGGCGCTGGTAGATCAAAAGCAGTCAAGCAGCCAGATGGAACTTGGCATATCACTGGCACGAAAAGATTTATTACATCAGGTGATTCTGATTTAACTGAAAATATTGTTCACTTTGTTTTGGCACGGCCAGAAGGTGGTGTTGCTGGCACAAAAGGACTTGACCTTTACATGATTCCGAAATTTATGTTTGATTTTGACACTGGCAAACTCGGCAAACGTAATGGTGTTTATGTAACAAAGCTGGAAGACAAAATGGGATTAAA
This sequence comes from Candidatus Nanopelagicaceae bacterium, assembly GCA_009691185.1. Lineage (GTDB taxonomy): Bacteria > Actinomycetota > Actinomycetes > Nanopelagicales > Nanopelagicaceae > Nanopelagicus. The sequence goes on from SHVD01000020.1 coordinate 7,225, forward strand.
TGTCTCCACTACTTGTGAAATGAACTTAGGTGAAAAAGAACCTGCTGTCGGATATTTGCTTGGAGAAGTGCATGAAGGTATTGCCCAAATGTTTAAATTAATTGAGTATTCACGGATGATGGTGGGAACAAAAGCAATTGCAACACTAAGTGCTGGCTACCAACAAGCACTCTCATATGCAAAGACCCGTGTGCAAGGTCCTGATCTAACTGTGGCAAAGGATAAGAACAGTCCACGGGTTGAAATTATTAAGCACCCTGATGTGCGCAGGTCATTGATGGTACAAAAGTCATACTCTGAAGGAATGCGGGCGCTGGTTTTATATACCGCAACTATCCAAGACGCATTCGCACTGGCTGAAGCAGAGGGTGGAGATAAGGAAAAACTTGAAGATTTGCTCTTGGTTAATGACCTATTGCTACCGATTGTTAAAGGCTACGGAAGTGAAAAATCATGGACTTTGCTTGGCACAGAATCACTACAAACCTTTGGTGGCTCTGGTTTTACAACTGATTGGCCACTTGAGCAGTATGTGCGCGACGCCAAAATCGATACTCTCTATGAAGGCACCACTGCAATTCAAGGATTAGATTTCTTCTTCCGCAAAATTGTTAGAGATCGAGGCAGATCAATCACAATTGTTGGTAAAGAGATTGCCAAGTTTGCCTCCACTGGCGGCAATTTAGCTGATGAGAAAAAAAGTCTTCTTAAGGCGTTAGAAGATGTGCAAGCGATGATTGGCCACATGGTTGGTGTCGCAATGGAGTCACAAGAAAATCCAAAAGAGATTTATAAGGTTGGACTTAATACCTCAAGATTGTTGATGGCGACTGGTGATTTGATTATTGCTTGGTTGCTACTTCGCCAAGCAGATATCGCACAAAGCAAACTTGCAAATGCTGGCCGTGATACCGAGTTTTATAATGGCAAAATAGCCTCCGCAAAGTTCTTTGTCAGATCAGTACTACCCCATATATCAGTTGAGCGTGCAGTAGTTGAAACTGAAAATGGTGAGATTATGAATATTGCTGAGGCTGCCTTTTAAACTTAAGTAAAGCAATAGCTTTAATGTAGGGTGCCTTCTGTGAAACACCGTGGTGAATTCTTATTAATTACTGCTGCTATGGGATTTGCCCTTGGCGGAGTTGCTGCAAAAATACTACGTGAAGCAGATATGGATGCGTTTAGGTTAACGCAGATTAGGTCAACCGCAGCTGCCTTAATTCTCCTATCTTTTGCACTCATCAAAGGAAAGCGTCAACTCTACGCCCGTCGTGATGAATTAAAAGATTTAATTCTCTTTGGAATAATAGGCGTTTCTGCAGTTACCTCTTTCTATTTCTTTGCAATTAAATATTTGTATGTCTCAGTTGCTTTGATTATTGAATTTACGGCAGCAATCTGGATTGCTCTGTATTTAAGGTTTGTAAAAAAGAAACATATCTCTCCCATTATGTGGGTGGGAATCGCTTGTGCATTTTTTGGATTGATACTAGTTTCACAAATATGGAGTGAAACATCACTGCACCCAATTGGTGTAGCTGTCGCCTTTGCTGATGCGTTTGCGTTGGCTTACTACTTCTTGACTGCTGATCGTCTGACTCAAACCCGAAGCCCACTTTCTTTAATGACTTGGGGTATTGGGGTGGCGGCAATTTTCTGGGCACTGATTCTGCCGTGGTGGAATTTCCCATTTGAATATTTGACCGACACCTATTCGTTGGAAGGCAATCTCTCCGGCTATACCACACCTGGCTGGGCGCTGATTTTGTGGATAGTAGTAATCGGAACAGTAATTCCTTATCTGCTAACCGTAACTGGAATAAGAGAGTTATCAGCAAGCACAAGTAGTGTTATTGGCATGATTGAACCAATATTTGCTGGAGTAATTGCCTGGTGGTTACTAAATGAGGCATTTACTGCGATTCAGCTAATCGGTTGCGCAGTGGTATTAATTGGAATTTATCTAGCTGATAAAGCAAGGTCACAGGTTAAAAATTAATGAGCTCATTTGATGACATATTTGCAGCAAATGCTGAGTTTATTAAAGGGTTTAAATCCCAAGAGTTAACTGGTGAGGCTAAAAAGGGCTTAGCAATTATTACCTGTATGGACTCACGCATTGATCCACTTCGTATTGTTGGCATGAAATCAGGGGATGCCAAAATTTTAAGAAATGCTGGCGCAAGAGTGACTGAGGATGTGCTTCGAACCTTAATCCTTGCCACCACCTTGCTTAACGTTAATCGCATCTTGGTAATGCCCCATACTGATTGCAGAATGGCAAGTGGCACAGAGGCAGAAATACATAAAACAATATTTGAAAAAAGCGGCATTGATACCAGAAGTGTGGAGATAAGAACTGTTACTGACCAGGTGGCAGCATTAAAATCAGATTTGGTAAGAATTAAGCAATTTCCGATGTTGCCAAAAGGGTTAGAGGTAACTGGCGCTATTTATGATGTTAAGACTGGTGAGCTTAAGAAGATTTAATTATCTTTAATAAACTTCTCACTCGGCGCAAAATTAGCAGCCCTATCAGTAAATCTTGCAAGGTGTAATTGAGCAGAAACGGTAATTGTTCTAGTCGGTCCATTTCTATGCTTTGCCACAATTAGATCAGCCTCACCTGATCTGTTTTGTGAGTCATACAAATCTTCACGGTGAAGCAAAATAACCACATCTGCATCCTGCTCAATAGAACCAGATTCACGAAGATCTGAGAGCATCGGCTTCTTATCTGATCGTTGCTCAGGAGATCGATTTAATTGTGAGATAGCAACTACTGGCACATTTAACTCTTTTGCTAATAACTTTAATGAACGAGAGAACTCAGAGACCTCTTGCTGACGGTTTTCAACCCGCTTACCACTAGTCATAAGCTGTAGATAATCGATAATAACTAACTTCAAATTATGTCGTTGTTTAAGCCGGCGTGATTTTGCTCTAATCTCCATCAATGAGAGGTTTGCAGAATCATCAATAAACATTGGTGCATCTGAGATCTCACCCATTCGCCGAGCCATCTTTGACCACTCCTCCTCACCTAATCTTCCAGAGCGAATGTTGTTAAGTGGCACTCTGGCCTCTGCTGCCAACATTCTCATAGTGATTTCAGATCTACTCATTTCAAGTGAAAAAATAACTGAGGTTTCACGGTTGTGGATCGAAGCATGTCGAGCGATATCAAGTCCAAGAGTTGATTTACCAACCGCAGGACGCGCCGCCAACACAATCATATTTCCAGGATGAAAACCATTTGTAAGTGCGTCTAATTCTTTAAACCCAGACTTAACTCCTTGCCCCATAACTCCTTTTGCAATTTTTTCAATTTCATCATAAGCCTGCGGCATAAGTTGTGATAATTGGACATAATCTTCAGAGGCTCTTCTTTCAGTGACTGCAAAAACTTCAGCTTGAGCTTGATCAACTGCGTCATCTGCTTCACCCTCATCGGTGTAGCCAAGTTGCACAATCTTGGTGCCAGCTTCAACCAACCGGCGCATAATGGCGCGCTCTCGAATAATCTTTGCGTAGTAACCAGCATTTGCCGCGGTTGGGACTGATGAGATAAGTGTGTGTAGGTATGGCGCACCACCTGCTCTTACTAAATCACCACGTTTACTTAATTCCGCCGCGACTGTTACTGGATCAGCTGGCTCACCTCTGCCATATAAATCAACAATTGCATCATAAATTAATTCATGGGCTGGCCGGTAAAAATCACGCTCTCTTAAAACCTCAACTACAGATCCGATTGCATCCTTTGATAAAAGCATGCCACCTAAAACAGATTGCTCGGCAATTACATCTTGTGGTGGGGTGCGCTCAAACTCAACCGCGCCACTTTTCATTCGATTTGAACTGCTGGCAAACTCTGCGATGCTCATATCCAAAGCCTCCCATCTACCACTGACAACTTAATAAATCTATTGAAAACCATATGTTTTGTGCCTAGGAAGCAAAGATAATCCCTGATCTCACCCGTGAGTAAAGCTGGCCAAGCCCCTGTGCGCACAGCTGTGCAATGGTTGATAAAAAGAGTGGATAAGTAGTGGATTAGATTGTGGGTAAGTGTCGGTAAGTAGTGGATAAGTGATTTTATCTTAGCAATTTGAGCGCAAATATTGATTTACAACTGTGGAGAAAGATTTATTCTTAAATCTCATTATTTGGTCAGTGCAATTAAAAAGCCCCCCAGGTAAGTGGAGGGCTTTGTAATCCTTTAATTACTTATCTGCCACCACATTGATTGGCACATTTGCAACAACCTGAGATTCAAGTGCAATCTTCACGGTGTACTTACCAACCTTCTTAATATGTTTGTCCATTTTGATTTTATGGCGATCAACAGTCTCACTTGTAGCAGTTCTAATGGCTGCCACAATTGCCTTATCTGTTACTGATCCAAACATAGAACCGGTTGCACCAACCTTGACCTTAACAATTATGTTTGCCTTCTCAAGTTTGGTTTTAATCTCTTTAGCATGATCTAGATCGCGGATTTCACGAGCTGTGCGAGCGCGCTTAATTCCATCAATCTGACCCTCACCACCCTTAGTCCACATAATTGCCGAACCTCTGGCTAGTAAAAAGTTTCGGCCGTAACCATCTTTAACAGTTACAACATCCCCAGCGCCCCCTATGCCTGGAACCTCACGAGTAAGGATTAATTTCATTTTAAATTATCTCCTTATCTAGCAGTTGAGGTGTAAGGCAGAAGCGCCATCTCGCGGCTATTTTTAACCGCAGCGGCAACTGCTCGTTGGTGTTGGGTACAAGCCCCAGTAATTCGGCGGCTACGAATCTTGCCTCGATCGGTGATGTATTTACGCAGGGTGGCACTATCTTTGTAATCAATATAGCTCACTTTGGCGCGGCAAAAAGAGCATGGCTTCTTTTTGAATTTCTTCATCGCTGCAGCGGCTGCTGCAGATTTTGATTGCTTAGCTTTTTCTCTAAGCGTTTTATTGCTTCTTGCTCCCACTGTGGTGCTCCTTAGGTTAGGGCCCTGTTATTTAAAACAGGAATGGTTTGTTTTAGATTTAAAAAGGTGGTGCGTCATCACTTGGTGTCGTAGACCAACCGCCACCGACTGGGGCTGCTGACCATGGATCATCAGTTGATGCTGTTGGGGCTGCGGCTGCTGGTGCGGTGTAACCGCCGCCAGTTTGCCTAGCAACTTTAGTTACCTTAGCGGTGGCATTGCGAAGTGAAGGTCCAACCTCATCTACCTCAACCTCAAACACAGTTCGCTTTTCACCCTCTTTGGTTTCATAAGAGCGTTGCTTTAATCTGCCAGAGACAATTACTCGCATTCCCTTAGTTAAGGACTCGGCAACATTTTCTGCGGCTTGGCGCCAAATTTGGCATTGTAAAAAGAGACTGTCGCCATCTTTCCACTCATTTGTAGTTTTATCTAAATATCGTGGGGTTGATGCCACAGTAAATTTTGCTACCGCCGCACCACTTGGTGTGAAGCGAAGCTCTGGATCACTAACTAAATTTCCAATCATTGTCAGATTGGTATCTCCTGCTGCCATTTTCTTTTCTCCCTTTTCTACTTTAGATGCTTGTTGGTTATTTGTTGGGGATTACTCTGGGCGAACAACTTTAGTACGGAGCACTGACTCATTTAAATTAAGTTGACGATCCAACTCTTTAACTGGTGCTGGCTCTGATTGCATATCGATAACTGCGTAAATTCCTTCGCCTTTTTTGTTTATTTCAAAGGACATCCGTCTTTTACCCCAGATATCTAACTTATTGACCTTACCGCCACCTTCTTTAATTATCTTTAGATAAGTTTCAAGGCTTGGGGCAACAGTCTTTTCCTCTAAATCAGGATCTAAAATGACCATGAGTTCATAGCGACGCATTTTTAAAACCACCTCTGGACTAAAGCGGCTACGGAATTTCCGCAGCAGGTGTTGAGGTGAATGGTAGTCAATGCTTGCTTAATCGAGAAATTAAACTTATTTGGCTGTGGATTTCACCGCTAAATCCCGCAGTAATTGATAAGAAAAGCTACTCACCCCGACCACCCGCAGCAGGGTGGCTAATGCGTAGCCACCTGCGGGCAATCCAAATTCGACGCCTGCATAAAGTGCTAAGTACTGCCAAATAGCAAGGTGATAAATAATCTCAGTTGCTTGCCAAAACCAAAAACTTATCTGCTGCTTAGAGCTTTGCAAGGCAATAACTGCTAGTGGTGTTAACCATAAAATATATTGTGGGGAGTAAACCTTGCTAAATGTTGTAAAGATTACAACTACAAATAAGGCAACCTGCGCCAGGGTTGGGGTTTTCTTTAATTGCAATAAAAACTTTGTAAATAAAACAAAAAGGATTACTGACAAAATTATGTAGATTAAATTTGTGTTGGGTAGTGGAAAATCTAGTAGTGAGAGGGCGTACCAAATAGAACCAAAATCCTCACCTCGTTCAAGATTTAATTTAAAAAAGCGCCACCAACCATCAAAGTAGAGCAGTGCTATTGGCAGATTTATGGATGACCAAAAAAGTGAGCAGGTGAGAATGTATTTATATAACTGCTTTACTTGCCCACTTCGATAAAAAATTACGGCAATTGGGAGTAGTAAAACTACGGGGAAGAATTTGGTGGCTATCGATATACCAAGTGCGATAGCACTTTGCTCATACTTGCTTTGGTCAAAGTAATAAATTGCTAGCAAGGCGGCAACAACCGCCCAGATATCCCAATTAATTAATAAGCTAGCAATGACTGCAGGTGCTGCTGGGAAGAGGTATGAGTACTCAGGTTTTATTCTTCTGACCAGTAATGCACTTATCAAAAAAAGTAAAATAATAATTACGGCATTGATATCAAAAAATGCTTTGTATGAGCTGTCGGTGGAAATTAAAAATGAGATCAACCAGTTGCCAATACCAATCACTGGTGGGTACTCGATTGAGTTTGTCTTCGATGCGTAAGGAAAGATGTTGGTATCCAAGCCGCGCTCTGAAAATAGTGCTGGGATATCGGTATAGCAGGCATGAACATAATTGTCTGGGGAGGTGAAATCATTACCGCGGCAGTGATTGAATTTTAAAAATGAGATTAATGCACAAAGTAGTACAACTACTGCGAAGGATCTACTTACCGATTTGGTAAGCAAGAGTTACTTCTTTTTCTTAGGTGTTGGTGAAGGTGATGGCGGAATTAATGCTGGATCCATCTGTGGAATTGCATTAATAAGGTTAATTGGTTCAATTCCACCAATATAAGCTGGTGCTGGAAAATCTTGCACTGGCGTATTCTTTAAATAACCTTTTACAAACTCTGCCCAAATTCTTGCTGGGAAAGATCCACCAGTTACCGAGGTTAAGCCGCCAATGCCGTTTAGTGATTGGGTGGCATCATCTCGATAAAAAGCTACGGAGGCTGCTACCTCTGGTGTGTAACCATTAAACCAAGCAGATGCGTTGTCATTTGATGTTCCAGTTTTTCCAGCAGTGGGCCTGGCAACTCTTGAACCAACGACTGCAGCAGTTCCTGATGTTGTTACTCGACTTAGGGCATAAGTTAAATCTGCCATCACATCTTTTCTAAATACCTCTTGGGCTTGAATTCTGCCCTGATACAAGATGCCTTTATTTGGTCCTTGTACCTCGTTGATGATAAATGGTTTGGCATAAACACCTTGTGCTGCAAAGGTGGCGTAAGCATTTGCTAAGTCAATTACATGTGGACTGGCAGCACCTAATGAAACTGAAGGCGCGGCAATCATTTCAACTGAATCTGGAACTCCAGCACGGCGTGCAACATCTACCACTTTTTCTAGCCCTGCTTTCATTCCAAGTGGAACAAAAATTGTATTAACAGATTTTTCCATGGCGGTAAGAAGTGACATATCGCCCATACTTTGCTCACCGTAATTATTTACGACATAAGCTCTGCCGATTCCATCATCGTAAACCTTTGGTGTATCCCCATTCCAAACAGATGAAAGTGGAATGCCCTCTTCAAGTGCTGCAACTAAGGTGAAAACTTTAAATGATGATCCGCCTGAGGTTATTCCCTGGGTGGCTGCGTTAAATTGATACTTTAAATAATCCTGCCCACCATACATTGCCAAGATCTCACCAGTACCCGGTTTTATCGCAACCAATCCAATATGTAGATTTTCTGGCGCTTTACTTGGTGCTTCTTTACTAACAGCAGCCACCGCAGCTTCTTGGGCATTTTTTACCAGTGTAGTTTTAATAATATAGCCACCGATCATTAACTGTTCATCGGTAAAGCCAAGTTGATTTAACTCTCGTTCCACCCAAGAAATCACATAACCTTTTGGCCCAGCAAGAGCGCCAGATGTAACCCTGGGATTAATTATTGGAAATTTAATCTTCGCAGCTTTTTCCTCACTCAACCATCCCTCATCAACTAAACCATCGATTACATACTTAAATCTATTTTCTAACCGTGGAAGATTTTCTTCTTTAAATCCTGGATCATAAAGACCTGGACTGCGCAAAATACTGGCTAGAACTGCTGCTTGTGCGATTGTTAATTTATCAACTGTGGTACCAAAGTAAACTTGGGATGCGGTTTGCACACCGTATGAACCACGACCAAAATAAATAGTATTCAAATAATTTTCAAAGATCTCATCTTTTGTAAATTGATTCTCAAGTTTTATGGAAATTACTAACTCTTTTACCTTACGTTGAATGGATCTCTCAGGGGTCAAGAAAGCGGTCTTGGCGTACTGTTGGGTGATTGTTGAACCACCACGGCCCTTTCCTAAAGTTATTAAGTTATCCCAAACCGCAGCAGCTAATGCAATTGGGCTAATTGCTCGGTTTGAATAAAAGCTTCGATCCTCCGCTGCCATCACCGAATTTCTGACATGTAGTGGAATTTCAGCTAGGGTGACAACAGTTCTATTCTCTGAACCAATTCGGCCAATCTCAGTTCCATCTGAATATTGAATAATGGTTGATTGACTATTTACATAAGCATTTGGATCTGGAATTGAAACTGTAAAGTATGCAAAGCCAAATAAAAAAACTCCAGCGACAAAGGAAAAGCTGGCTGCTAAAACCCCAAGCCGGGGAAGTTTTTTTAAAAAGTTACTCACTCGCCAAGATTACCCTTAATCATCATCTAATAAGGTGTGCATCTTTCGTGGTGGCTTTCGATACTTTCCATCACCTAATAAAAAGGATTCCACTAGGTGATTCCAGTGGCAACTGATACAAATCTCAACAACATAGACGCGAAACTCTCCATACTCACTTTGCATTTGCATTAACTCATCTTGATTCTTAATCCGACCTGAGTATTGGCCAAGTTGATCACCAAAGGCGTACTTAAGCTCGACAATCTTTAGCTTCTTACAAACTGGGCAGCTGCGATTAGTTAATTCACCATGATGTCTTGCTGCTCGCCTTAAGTATGGATCGGCGTCACAGGCATCCATGGCACTTGCAGCGCCTTGGAAAAGTGAGATCAAGGTGCGGCGGCGCTTTAATGAGTAATCAATGGTTGCTCGCATCGTGGCTAACATAAGATCCAAGGTTAATCTAAATTTAATTACTACGCTTCTACCTATGGGGATTTGGCCAGTTGCAAAAGGCTCAAGATTAAATCGAATACTAACTATCCGTTGGAGTGGTCAACTAACTGATGGGCTATTTCAATCAGCTCTGGCTAGTTTTGTTTTATTCTCACCTGAGCGAGCACCAAATGCAATGGCGGCGGCGTTAGCCTTTGCAGTTGTCTTACTGCCTTACTCACTAATCGGGCCATACGTTGGAACTTTTTTAGACCGATTTTCTAGACAGCGAATCATTAGAAACTGCAATTACTTAAGAGCAACAAACCTTTTGATTGTGGCGTATCTAATAAACAACAGCTCTACTGGAGTAATTTTAACTTTATTTGTTTTATTTGCATTTGGCGTTAATCGATTAATTTTAGCTGGGTTATCCGCTGGTCTGCCGTTGCTAGTAAAGAAGGAGGAGTTAATTGCTGCCAACGCCCTTGCAGTAACTGGTGGAACTATTTGGGTGGTAATTGGTGGTGGAATTGGAATTGCTATTAAAAATCTACTTAGTCAAAACGCTGATGCAGATTACGCCGATGCGGTGGTGGTTTTAGTCGCTGCATTTGGATTTTTAATTGCAGCACTTAGTTGTTATCGATTAACAAAATTTGAAATTGGCCCCACCGCCCATGAAACACCAGTTGAGGTTAAAGGCTATAAAGAGGTATTTGAGGGTTTTAAAATATTAAGAGCACATTCAGATGCTCTTCGTGGGATTTTATCTGTCGGCATACAACGTGGTGGAATTACTGCATTGACTTTAATGGCACTATTACTAGAGCGAAACTCATTTAATGATCCTAATGATCCTGATGCTGGGCTGGCTGGTTTTGGTGTGGCACTTGCTATCGCTGGAATTGGTATTGGGCTCGGCGCAATAATTTCACCTTATGGAGTTTTAAAATTTGGCAGGCACAGATGGATGCGAATGTTGATGTATCTGTGTATCCCACCTTTGTTGGGATATGCATTAAATATTAATGAGTTTTCAATGATTGCTAGCGCATTTTTAGTTGGTTTATGTGGGCAGGGAATTAAAGTGACAAATGATGCGCTGGTGCAATCCAAAATTAATGATGAGTACCGAGGAAGAGTCTTTGCTTTTTATGATGTGGCGGTAAATGCTGGGATTATTGCTGGTGCAATTGGCGCTGCACTTTTATTGCCAGATTCTGGCATTACCTGGCTATTGCCAACTGCGCTAGCACTGTTTTATCTCTTCGCTGCTAGCGTATTGATGCGTAAAGCTAATTTTGCTTCTTCCACCAATTAAGCAACTCATCCTTAGCTCGCTCTTGCCCTAGTGGGCCGTGCTCTAGTCGAAGTTCAAGCAAAAATTCATATGCTTTGCCAACAGCAGGTGAGGGTTTGATATCTAATACTTTCATTATTTCATCCCC
>SHVD01000021.1 GCA_009691185.1 Candidatus Nanopelagicaceae bacterium
AGTCAGAAGAGAGCCAGCCCTTTGGTTGTTTTGATTCACACACAACTCTCAGATAAATAGGTGCTAGCACCTAGTAAAAATCCTCTAATATTTAGGTAGTTAAGAAACTCTGACCTGACGCTCAGGTGGTTTTGATAATCACCACAGCAGCAGCCGGTTATCTACTCTCATCAGGTGCAAGAAGGTACTTGAAGAAAAGAGGATTGATGAATAAGAAATTAGTAGCTGCAATTGCAGCAACTGCAATTGTGCTAAATGTTTCAGCAACTGCGGTTGCATCAGCTGATAATGGCAAAGGTAGAGCTGCTATGTCATCCCTACTCTCTGGCCTAGTTAGCAACGGCACCATTACCCAATCCCAAGCAGATGCAATTACCAAAGCTGCGCAGGATGCTAGGGCTGCAGCAAAAGGTGTTATGGATAAAAATCGTGCAGCCATTAATAGCGTAATCACATCAACTCTTGGAATTTCACTAGATTCACTAAAGAGCCAATTAAAAGCTGGGGAGTCACTAGCCACAATCGCAGGTGATAAGAAGGGTGTACTGATCACCGCCATATCTGCTGAGATCAACAAGCAAATTGATGCTGCAGTAATTGCTGGCAAATTAACCGCTGAACAGGCAACAGCCCAAAAAGTGAAGACAACTGAGCGGGTTACAAATATGGTTGAAAAAATTAAGTTAAAAGGTGAGAAGGGCAAAGCCCGCGCCTAAAACTGATTTAAACCTTACTTCCCTTAAGACACAAAGAACCCAGCTTAAAGAAATAAGCCGGGTTCTTTTGTTTTCTGCCAAACTACCGATATGAAGATTCACATTGGCAGTGATCACGCTGGCCTAGAGTTTAAAGCCAAAATAATCATCCACCTTAAAAACAATGGTCATGATGTTACTGACCACGGACCCCATCAATATGATGCGTTAGATGATTACCCAATCTTTTGTATTCCAGCAGCAATCGCCACTGCGGCAGATCCAGCATCATTTGGAGTTGTCTTAGGCGGCTCTGGAAATGGTGAGCAGATGGCAGCAAATAAGGTTGCCGGTGTGAGAGCTGCATTAGTTTGGTCAATTGAAACTGCAAAGCTTGCTCGAGAACATAATAATGCCAACGTTATTTCAATTGGTGGCCGGCTTCATCGTGAGGCATTTTGCCTTAAGTTAGTTGATACCTTCTTAGCCACACCATTTACAAATGATGAGCGCCATGTGAGAAGAATTGGCCAAATAGCAAAGTATGAAAGTGATGGAAAAATTTAACGCTTTACATATCTAAAATCAGTGACTTGATGCCCCTTCTTTAATCCTTGCCCCTCAAACTTTGACAGCACCCGCCAATCTGGCCGATCCACCACACCACCTGAAAAAGCTGAGTTAGCGGTGAAATGATTCTTAATCCAATCAGCATATGGCTGCCAATCAGTTGCAATATGGATGAAGCCATTTGGTGTTAATTTCTTCGCCACCATCTCCACAAACTCACGCTGCACAATCCGCCGCTTGTGCTGGCGGTTTTTTGGCCAAGGATCTGGAAATAACAAATGAATGCCATCTATGGAGTTATCTAAAATAAAATTATCTAGTAGGTAAATTGCATCTTCTCTAATCAATTTGATATTGCTTAATTGTTTTTCAATAATTAAAAGTAATAATGCTGCCAGGCCTGGTTTATGCATTTCAACTGCAAGATATCCAAACTGCGGTGCGGACTGGGCAATTTGCGCTGTTGCCTCCCCCATGCCAGATCCAATTTCAACTATAACTTTCTCCTTATTAATAAATATTTGCTCAAAGTCAAGTACTGATTCCACCGAAATAGAGTAATTACTCCAATGTTGATCCATCGCCAAAGATTGGGCACGGGTCATTCGATCACCACGAAGTGAGTAACTACGATTTGATGGCCGCTGCACTTGGCTTAACCTGCAATCTCTGCTTGGATACAGTTAATAATAATATTGCTATTAACACAATAATCGCTGCTAAGGAGTAATAGTGCCGGGTTTAAACTCAACTCGAGCAGAGGCGGCTGAACGCTCTAGCCATCTGGCCCTTGAGAGTTATCAGGTGAGTCTTGATCTGACCTTAGGGGATGAAATCTTTGAATCAACAACAGTTGTTAAATTCTCCTGCAACAAAGCTGGCTATGAGACATTTATTGATGCGGTTGGTAGGAATGTAATCAAAGCAACCCTTAATGGCCAGGTGGTTAATACCGCAAATTATGATGGTGAGAGCATTTTTATTAAGAATTTAGCTACTGAAAATGAGTTAGTTATTCACATGAATGGGTTGTACTCAAAAACTGGTGAAGGTTTGCAACGCTCAGTTGATCCAGTTGATAATGAGGTTTATCTCTACTCCCAAGGTGAGACTGCATTTATTAGAAAAATGTATCCATGTTTTGATCAACCAGATTTAAAGGCAACCTTTACCTTAGATGTCACCGCGCCAGCTCACTGGCAGGTGATCTCCAATAATCCAGTGCGAGAGAAGGTTGATTTAGCAGAGAAGAAATCAAAGTGGAGTTTTTCTACCACCCTAAGGATTCCTACCTATATCACCGCACTTATCGCCGGTCCTTATTACAGCGTGCAGGATGAGTATGTAGGAAAAAAGCGAGTACCACTTGGAATTTACTGCCGCAAATCATTAGCAGAGTTTTTAGATCCAGAGGATATTTTCCTAATCACTAAACAAGGTTTCACCTACTTTGAAAAAGTGTTTGGCCTTGAGTATCCATTTGAAAAGTATGACCAGATTGCAGTTGTTGATTTTAACTGGGGGGCGATGGAAAATGCTGGCGCAGTCACCTTCTTAGAACGGCTTTTGGTATTTAGATCTAAAGTCACCGAACGGATGTATAACGCAAGAGCGAACACAATCTTGCATGAGATGGCCCATATGTGGTTTGGAAATATGGTAACTATGAAATGGTGGGATGATCTTTGGCTTAATGAATCATTTGCTGAATGGTCTTCCTATCTGGCAATGGTGGAGGGAACTAGATTTAAGAACTCTTGGACTGGCTTTAATCAAGAGCGAAAAAATTGGGCCTACCGCCAAGATCAACTCTCATCAACTCATCCAATTGTTTCAGATATGAAAGATATCGATACGGTTGCTGGAAACTTTGATGGTATCTCCTACGCCAAAGGTGCATCAGTTCTTCAGCAATTAGTAGCACATGTAGGAAGAGAAAATTTCATCTTGGGCTTGCAAAAATACTTCACCAAACACGCCTTCAAAAACACCACCCTAGATGATCTGCTTTCTGAATTAACGCAAACCAGTGGCCGGGATTTAAAGCCATGGGTTTCAACCTGGCTGCAAACAGCAGGTGTCAATACCTTACGTCCCGCTCTTGAGATTGAAAATGATAAGTATAAATCGGTAGCGGTGGTACAAGAGGTGCCGACAATGCCAGTTGGTTCAAAGGAGCTTCGCTCCCATCGAATGGCGGTTGGTTTATATGATCTAACCAATAACAAGATCACCTGCCGAAAATCAGTCGAGCTTGATGTGGCAGGTGCTAAAACCGATGTGCTAGCTCTTGCTGGTGAAAAGGTAGCGGATTTATTACTAATAAATGACCGCGACCTCACCTATAGCAAAGTAAGATTTGATGAAAGATCAATCGCCACACTTAAGGCGCATCTAGATAAGATTGAAGATGCATTAACTCGCGCCCTTTGCTGGTCTGCAACTTGGGATATGTTGCGAGATGCAGAAATATCTGCCACAGATTTTATTGACATCGCACTCTCTGGCTTAGCTGGTGAGGATGACATTGCAACCGTCACAATTATTGGTAATCAATTAGCTAGCGCAGTAGAAATATATAGCGCACCTACTAAGCGTGATTCTGCCAGGCTTAAAGTTGGTAATGCTTATGAGCAGATGGTTAAAGCTGCAGCTGCAGGCAGTGATCACCAGTTGCAGTATGCAAGAAACTTCACCTCATTTGCATCAAGTGCTGAACATAATGATTTAATAAAAGAGTTGCTAGATGGCAAATTATCAGGGCTTAAGGTTGATGCTGATCTGCGCTGGACATTTGTAATCGCCTTAGCAGAACGTGCTTTGATGGATAAGGCAACACTTGCTGCTGAGCTACTTAAGGACAACACCTTAACTGGCCAGCTCTCCCATGCCACTGCCTTAGCCGCACTGCCAACTGCGCAGGCTAAGAGTGAGACTTGGAAATCAATTACTACTGAAGATCTCTCTACCTCCCAACGAGAGGCGAAGATTGCTGGCTTTATGCGCGCACTCCACCGACCATTACTCACCGCCTACGTTGATCCTTACTTTGATTTACTACTTGAGACTTGGGGTAAGAAGTCATATGAGGTGGCAAGTAAGTTTGTGATGGGAATGTATCCAACCTATATCACCACCCAAGATACTTTGGAGAAAACAACTGCCTGGCTGAATACCACCGGTAAGGATGGCCAAGCAGGTCTTAGAAGATTGGTAGCAGAGGGTAAAGATGCACTAGAGCGAGCGCTGAAGGTTCAGGGCCGAGATAAGTAATTTACTCAATTTTACTTACTCAATCTTACTTACTCAATATGAGTAAGTGATGTTGACTTACTTTTCCTCTTTGATTTTGATCTTGTTTCCTTAGCGGTGATGTAGGCAAAAAATGAGATTAAAATAAACAAGACAGCTGGTGCGCCAACAAAGTAGGTGAGAGTTTGCAAAACAGTTAACCCTTCACCAGCAAGGGTGCCATTTTCAATCATGCGCTAGCTGCTCCCACCGCTTCCACCCCAAATGGCTTTAGATATGGGATCCAAATCCGATGCGGCTTACCAGTTCCTAAAATTCGCCAAGCAGCGCCAACTGGTTCACGTGGCTTATAACGAAGTCGCCAGCCTAAATCTTTTAAGGTTCGATCTGCTTTTAGATGATTGCACTTATGACAGGCTGAAACAACATTTTCCCAAACATGCCCACCGCCTCTAGATCTTGGAATCACATGATCAATTGAGGTGGCAGTAACACCGCAGTACACACAATGGTTATTGTCGCGAGCAAAGATGGCCCGGCGAGATAGTGGCACTGCATGGCGATAAGGAATCTTTACAAACTTATTTAATCGAATTACTGCCGGCAATGTAATTGATCCGCGGGCGTAGGTAAGAATACGATCTGAATCTTCCACGCTTGATGCACGCTGATATAAGACGAGGATCAATGCTCGTCTTTCTGTCACTACACCTAGTGGCTCGTAGGTGGCGTTCAGTACCAAAGTCTGCGACACTTTAAAAAACCTATTCCGTAAGGTCAGCGTGTGGCTCACACCGAATAGGGATATCTTGCCTTAGGTTGGCAAAAATTACCGCATTTCTAGGCATAATCTTGCTTACAATTGGGTTAAGGTTTGAATCTAACCATGAGAATCCCTGATAATTTGAGAGATTTACTTGAAGCCTTCACCGGTGCCCCACTTAACATCACGGTAATTCTTGGCTTAGCCCTTGCTATCTCACGGCTTGGTCAACGCTCAATTACCAAGTTTATGAATCGCATCGCCTCCGCTGATTTAATTCCCGGGCCTAAGAGATCAGGGGTTAGACAAAAAGAGCGAGTAAAAACTACCAGTACGGTTTTAAAATCAACCTTAAATGGTGTGATCTGGTTAATTGCGATCTTTATGATCTTAGCTGAGTTTGGATTAAACCTAGGCCCCCTTATTGCATCGGCCGGAGTGATTGGTGTGGCATTAGGACTTGGTGCACAAACTTTAGTAAGAGATATTTTATCTGGCATCTTTATGTTGGTTGAGGATCAATATGGTGTTGGTGACAAAATCGATGTTTTAGATATTCAAGGTGTAGTTGAAACAGTTGGACTTCGCATTACTACCGTAAGAGATAGCAAGGGCACAATTTGGTATCTGCGAAATGGTGAGATCTTAAAGGTTGGAAATAAATCTCAACCTAAGAACAAACGTTAATCTGCCCTCTTAATCTGCAGCGTTAATCATCCCAGCAGCTGCTGCCTCTAAGTACTGCCAAAGCTCACTTTTTAGGTCATCTGCTATCTCAAGTCCATTAACCGCATCCTTCATACAGATCAACCAAGCATCATGCTCTTTTCGTGAGATATGAAATGATGAATGACGCATACGCAATCTTGGATGGCCGCGCTCATCACTATAAGTAGTTGGCCCACCCCAGTACTGCTCTAAAAACATCTGCAATCTTCTACCCGCTCCATGTAGATCATTATCTGGATACATCGGACGCAAGATTGGATTAACCGCAACTAAAGCGTAGAAGTGTGAGACTAGGTCGTTAAAGGTCTTTTGCCCGCCTGCTCTCTCATAAAAACTCTCGCTCAACTTTTAACCTTCTCCTTTAGGGTAATTTGTAATACAAAGTAACTAGTTATCACGCATAGTATTCCAGTTATATAAAACGCAGCTGCGTAATCACCAAACTTAACTCTTAGTAAGCCAGCACCAAATGCAGCGATAGCGCCACCAATTTGATGGGCGGCAAAGACCCAACCATAAATTATTGCCCCTTTTTGTGGCCCTAATACCTGCCTGCAAAGCATCACAGTAGGTGGGACTGTGGCAATCCAATCTAGGCCGTAGAAAATAACAAAAACTAAGGTAGATGCCTTAACTGTTGAAAATAATATAGAGGGTAATAAAAATAATGATAAGCCACGAAGTAGGTAGTAAAAGAATAAAAGCTTTCTAGGATCAATTCGATCAGTTAGATAGCCAGATGAGATTGTGCCCACCACATCAAATACGCCAATCAAAGCCAGTAATGAGGCAGCGGTTACTTGGCCCATGCCATGATCATGGGCTGCTGGAATAAAATGTGTTCCAACTAATCCACTAGTTGAAAGTCCACAAACAAAGAATGAACCAACTAAATACCAAAAATTCTTAACTTTACTGGCATCTTTCAGGGCATCGATTGCATTCTTTGCTGCATTACCTTTTTGCAATACCGGCGGCTGCCAATCATCAGCTGCTCCATACGGCTTGGCATTAATACTTTGTGGATCCTCTTTTAAAAAGAAATAAATCAACGGCACCATCAAAAAAGCACCTAATGCAATAACTAATGAGGAGGCGCGCCAACCTGGATCTTGAGCAAGTCTTGCCAAACTTGGCAGAAAAACTAATTGGCCAGAGGCTGTAGCTGCAGTTAATATTCCTATTACTAGACCACGTTTTTTAACAAACCATCTATTTGCAATTGTGGCGGCAAAAACTAATGCCATCGATCCAGTACCAACGCCAACCACGACTCCCCAAAGCAACATCAGGTGCCAACTTTGACTCATCCAGATTGTCAGTAATGCGCCAATACCAATCACAGTTAATGCACCCATCACTACTTTGCGCACGGTAAAGCGATCCATTAAGGCAGCTGCAAAGGGTGCGGTTAGTCCATAAAGTAATACATTTATTGCAAGGGCGGCAGAGATTACATCCCTGCGCCAGCCAAACTCCTCCTCCAGTGGCAGGATTAAAACAGAGGGTGCGCTACGAAAACCTGCAGTAGCAAATAATGTGCCAAAGGTAATGCCAGCAACAATCCAGGCTGGGTGGATTTTTTGCTTCATGAACTAGCCAGATATTTGGTTAAGAACTCACGCTCGGTAGCATTAATTGGACGAGATTTCATTTTATCTATATCGATCATCACCTGGACTGTTTTCATCTTGGCGTAAACCACACCATCTTTTAACACCTCATAAGCCACAGTAAAAGATGTATCACCAATACTTTCTACCCAAAGATTTACATCATAATTAAAACCAAAATTAGTTATTGGGATTAAATAATCAACCTCAGAGTGAGCAACAGTCATCTCAACTAATACTGAGCTACCTTCCTTTGGAGCAAACTGCTTACCTGCCCAATCAACTCGTGCTAATTCGGCGTAGGTCAGATAGTGAGCATTATTTACATGCCCAAATGCATCCAGATCTGCCCAGCGAACATAAATTTTGCTTGTAAATTTCATTTGCTACTCCAACTTATCTAGTTAACTTACGGTAGGTAGCACGATGCGGACGGGCAGCATCAATGCCAAGACGAGCAATCTTATTCTCCTCATAACTTTCAAAGTTACCCTCAAACCAAAACCACTTTGATTCTCCTTCATAAGCCAATATATGAGTAGCAATTCGATCTAGAAACCAGCGATCATGTGAGATAACTACGGCGCACCCTGGAAAATCAAGGAGTGCGTTCTCAAGTGAGGTTAAGGTTTCTACATCTAAATCATTGGTTGGCTCATCAAGGAGTAATAAATTTCCACCCTGCTTTAAAGTTAATGCCAGATTTAATCTATTTCGCTCTCCCCCTGATAAAACCCCAGCAGCTTTCTGTTGGTCAGGTCCTTTAAAACCAAAGGCTGAAACATAAGCCCTAGATGGCATCTCAACATTGCCAACTTTTATAAAATCAAGTCCATCTGAGACAACCTCCCACAAAGATTTCTTTGGATCAATGCCGCCTCTTGATTGATCAACATATGAAATCTTTACTGTCTCTCCAACTTTGACCACACCAGAGTCAGCTTTTTCCATTCCTAAAATAGTTTTAAATAATGTGGTCTTACCCGCACCATTTGGTCCAATCACACCAACAATTCCATTTCTAGGCAGGGTAAATGAGAGATCATCAATCAGGACTCGATCATCAAAACCCTTAACTAAGTTTGTGCATTCAACTACTACATCCCCGAGCCGTGGACCTGGTGGAATTTGTAACTCCTCAAAATCTAATTTGCGGGTCTTATCCGCCTCAGCTGCCATCTCTTCATAACGGGCCAGACGTGCTTTAGATTTAGTTTGTCTTCCCTTTGCATTCATCCTTACCCATTCAAGCTCCTCTCTTAATCTTTTCACGCGCTTGGCATCTTTTTGTCCTTCAACCTTCATTCGTGCTTCTTTGATTTCTAAATATGTTGTGTAATTTCCTTCATATGGATAGGCCCTTCCTCGATCTAACTCCAGGATCCATTGGGCTACATTGTCTAAGAAGTATCTATCGTGGGTAATTGCCACCACTGTTCCTTCATACTTACTTAAATGTTGCTCAAGCCAAAGGACTGATTCAGCATCTAAATGATTGGTTGGCTCATCCAGTAGTAATAAATCTGGCTTTTGTAATAGCAATTTACATAATGCAACCCGGCGTCTTTCACCACCTGATAAAACCTTCACATCAGCTTCAGGTGCTGGACAACGCAGTGCATCCATTGCTTGTTCTAATTGTGAATCCAAGTCCCAAGCATTTCGATGATCTAACTGTTCTTGCAAGGTGCCCATTTCAGCTAGCAATTTGTCATAATCAGCATCTGGGTTTGCCATCTCTTCGCTAATCGCGTTAAATCTATTTAACAATCCAATTGTCTCTGCCACGCCCTCTTGCACATTCTCCAAGACATTTTTATCCTCATTTAATGGTGGCTCTTGCAACAAAATTCCAACTGAGTAACCAGGTGATAGGTATGCCTCACCATTTGATGGTTGCTGCAGCCCTGCCATAATTTGTAGCACCGTTGATTTACCAGCACCATTTGGACCCAATACGCCAATTTTGGCGCCAGGCAAAAACATCAGGGTGACATCATCAAGAATTACTTTGTCGCCGTGCGCTTTGCGCGCCTTTTTCATCGTGTAAATAAACTCAGCCATAGGGTCAAACCTTACCTGTTGTGATCGGTAGACTTACCCCGTTGCAATATTGCGCCTGTAGCTCAGTCGGATAGAGCGAATGCCTTCTAAGCATTAGGTCGCAGGTTCGATTCCTGCCAGGCGCGCCCCGGAGTGTCAATAGGTAAGTCCGATTAAAATAAAAAGTATGAGTACTATTTAAATATAGAAGAGTTACCCATTCAATGTAAAGAGGTTAAACAATGGTAAATCAAATCAATATTCTTAAATTCTCTGGCTACGCACTTATCGCTGCTGCAATAAACTCAGTTATCTTCCTTCTTGCCAAGTCGGCGAATGTAGCTATGACTGTCAAGCAAGCTGAAATCAAATTATCTATGGTCTTCGTTGAGACACTTATTGCATTAATTGTTGCTTCAATTATTGCTTCATTTATTGGAAAGTTCTCTAAAAATTTTAGTTCAAAAATGGCATTGATAGGAGGAGTATTTGGAGTTGTAAGTGCGATAGCGCCACTTACATCTGCTGATGATTCAAAAACTGGCATCGCTTTGGCTTTAAACCATATTGTGGCCGGGGCACTTTGGTATGTAGGAGTTAAGCGCACTACAAAGTAGAAGAATATCTAAGCATTAGGTCGCAGGTTCGATTCCTGCCAGGCGCGCTTTGAACGTAATTACCAGAGAGTCTGGTGATTATTTTCGTAAGTAACTCACTGAGTTTTTATCAATTGTAATTTCACTAGTGTAAAAATCGCCATTCTGCCTTGTAAAAATATTTATTCCTCAAAACTAACTGGGGTATCACCCCAAGAAGGAGGTGTTGTATATATAGGTTGTTTGTCGTCATCCATAGCACCACAAATAGAGCAAGTAACCTGTCCATCTCTGTCTAGTTCAAAGTTACATACGTGCATACATTTAGAGTACGCCTAGTTTTTTAATATGGAATAGCCACTACCGACTCTTTATGACTTATTTACCCACAGCAAAGGCACGCTCAGATTTAATAACTCTGGGTCAAAATAAAAAAGCTCAAGCGTTAAATCTCAAGCACTGAGTGAGACTTTAGTTTTAAATTGATAAATAGATAGTAATCACTTTTGAACAGGAGTAACATGCCAAAGCAGCCAATCGACTGCTACTAATAACAATTAGGAGGTGGGACAATAATGAAAAACTTTGCCCGCTTAATCCAAGAAGGACATCCTCCCGCGCCAGTGAGCGCATACTTATAAGCGTTGAGAAATCTCCACTGTAATCTTTTAATAAGATGCACGGTTATGGTGGGGGTTTCTAATAATTAATCAATTTTACAATCCATAAGCAATTGACGAAAAAGAAGGGTTGAGGTATTAAGCCTCAGCCCTTTTAATAATTTAATAAGTTCAAAATCTAGTTATTGTCACCCACATATGTAATAATTATCTTTGAAGGACATGCGGATGTGAGCGTACTGCCTTCTAAGCAGTAGGTCGCAGGTTCGATTCCTGCCAGGCGCGCTTTATTTAGTAGAAATGATCCATCGCTTAAAGGACTCATTTTTAAACTCATAAACCTCAACGGGTGATCTCTTATAAATTGCAGTGAAATCTTTGCCGCCTCTAAATCGCATAGTACCTAGCAGGATTACAAATGGAATTGCTGCTCCAGGTGCTCTAACTCCTCTCAGCACATCTCTTGACCAAGGATTCATTGCTACTTTTTTTTCTAGCAAATTAGATTTCTTAGCTGTTACTGATCTATGGAGTGATCCTAATTGCTCCCAAAAGTTGAGCTTTATAATTAATTTATCATTACTTTCGATTACTTTAGCCATAATAAATTATATCCAAGATTATGAATCAAATCCCAAACCCAGCCGGTCTAATAACTTCAGCCATAAATTACGTTTTCCTTGATTTTTATCAGCCCTGGTAATTGACCATTGGGTAAGCCTGATAAATAAAAATCTAAATGGCTCAGGTGGAAATGGAATTGGTTTGTGTTTGACCATAGACAATTGGGTAGCTTCACTTTCAACACCATCTAGTAAATCCAGCATTACCGATGCACCAAACCTGGTTGTTGCCACCCCAAGTCCGGTATAGCCAAGGACATAGGCAACTTTGTCATCAAATGCTTGCCCCCAAAATGGTGAAAATCTTGAGCAGGTATCAATTGCGCCACCCCAACCATGGGTGAATTTAATTCCAGCAAGTTGTGGAAAAGTTTTAAAGAAATTAGTTGCAAGCTTTGCATAGGTTTCAGGACGTGCTTCATACTCTGCTCGCACCTTGCCAGCGTAGTTATAAACCGCGTCATAACCACCCCATAAAATCTCATTCTCTTTAGTTAACCGGTAGTAATGGAATTGATACCCAGCATCGGATAAGCCCTCCCGGCCTTTCCAACCAATGCTTTCTAATTGCGCAGGCGTTAATGGCTGGGTTACTAATTGAAAGTCATAAACTGCAATTACATATTTTTTCACACTCTTTATCAGAGGTGTGTAAACATTTGTGGCTAGTACTACTTTATTTGCTCTGATTGATCCATAAGCACTTTTAACCACAATCTGATCGCCATCATCAATTAACTCTTCAACCTTTGAGTTTTCATAGATCTTAACTCCCAGAGATAAACAAGCCTTCTCTAATCCCCAAACCAATCTGGCGGGATCTACTAAGGCAGTTCCATCATGATCAAAGAGGGCGCCTTCATAAATTGGTGAGTTAACCAATGCTCTTACCTGATCTTTATCTAGAAGCTCAACATGATCTCCAGTTCTATTTCTAGCAACCGCCTCCTCTTTTAGCCCTGCCATCTGCCATGGGGCAACTGCCATACGAAGCTCACCATTTCTTTCAAAATCACAATCAATTTTGTACCTCTTTATTGTCGCTTCCATCTCATCTAAATTTTCTCTTCCCAGCTTTTCAATTACCGCCATCTCACCGGCAAAGCGGGTGTAACCATTAACAAAACCATGGGTTAATGAGGCGTTACAAAATCCACCATTTCTCCCTGATGCACCATTTCCAGTCTCGCGCATCTCAATAATTACCACCTCACGGTTTGGATCTCGCTCCTTTGCCAAAAGCGCTGTCCAAAGTCCGGTGTAGCCGGCGCCAATAATGCAAAGATCTGTTTGAATATCACTAGTTAAAGCAGAGTGAGAGCTTGGCTCCAGTGGGTCAGCATCTAGCCAATAAAGTGATGGTTGTAGATCAGCTAATGAGTTTAAAACTATTGGATTAATCGCTGGCATGGGCTGACTCCGGTGTAAACCGGATTCCACCCCTTTGCGTATTATTAAGTGGCCCGGGTCCTCCGGAGTCCACACCCATAACGCAGATCTTTATCTAGCAATCTGTGGTTCGTTACAGCTACAAAGAGTAATCTACCCTAAAAAATTTCTTTAATCCAATTACTTACTCAAAACCGCAATACTTCGTGCAACAGAAAGTCAAAACCCCCGCACTCTAGGAGTGTGCGGGGGTTTGTTTTACTTAGTTAATTACTTGATCTTGGCAATCTGAGCCTTAGCCTTGTCATACAAAGCGCCAGTAATTTGGATATATCCTTTTTCTGGGAACTTCTTAGGACATTGCTCTAGCAAATATGTGTGCCATTCGGCCACAATCTTTTGTTTCGTAGCATCTTTCTTTGCAGCAGCTGGGTATACCAAACCATATGATGCAGTTCCAATTGGATATCCACCTGGGATTGCTTT
Source organism: Candidatus Nanopelagicaceae bacterium (assembly GCA_009691185.1). GTDB lineage: Bacteria > Actinomycetota > Actinomycetes > Nanopelagicales > Nanopelagicaceae > Nanopelagicus. Next base: position 13,380 of record SHVD01000021.1, read on the forward strand.
TTGGTAAGGGGTAGTTACGCTGCCATTGGCTTCAATGGTTCCGCCACCAAAGAATGCTGAGGTTGCAGCAGCTGTTGGCGCCACAAACTCTTTTGCCCAGTTTTGCACCAGGGCAGTTCCTAAATTGTTGGATGTAAACCAAGCACTTTCAGCGTATCCAATTCCGCCAACTTTGCTCTTAACACCAGCTGCCACAAGTGCTGAACCGTTTGCACCTTGGAAGTTGAAGTAGTTTGAAAGAGCAACTGGAGTCATATTTCCAAATGTTCCAGAGGCTGTCTTTGGCCAAAGAGCTGCATCCGGTCCATCGTTAGCACCCTTTAGGAACTTACCAAACTGTTCTGATGTTCCAGAGGAGTCGCTGCGGTAGTAAACAGTTATTGGCAGATTTGGCAGTTTTGCGTTTGCCTCCACTGTGTTGTACTTAAGAATTTTTGGCTTTCCAGCTTTATCTAGAACTGGCACGGTCTGAGTGGTGTTCTTGCCACCAACTTTTACTGTGATTTTCTTTGTTGCAAAGACTGGCACCTTAACTTCGCCATCATTTACAGTTCTAATTCGCACATCATTCCAGTTTTGAATTTCACCTGAAAAGATCTGAGCGAGAACGGCTGGGGAGAGATAAATTGGGGTCTTTACAGTTGGTAAGTTGTAACCAATTGCAATTCCAGCTGCATAAACAGCTGCATACTCTAAGTGAGCTGGGAAACCTGATGTGTAAACAGCATCAGAGGCTGCAAAATCAACTAGATTGCTAGAAAAATCTGTACGGCCTTTACCAGATCCACCTGCTGTGTAGTTAACAGTGTGGCCAGTATCTTTTGTGAACTCTACTTTACATACATCGATAAGTGATTGAGCAAATGTTGCACCGCTGCCATTAATCTGGTCAGCAAATGCAGGTGAAGATGAAAGAATTAACGAAGATGTTGCGACTGCAATAATCGCAACTTTTTTGCCTAACTTCATAAAGCCTCCTGTTTAGATGGATAGGTAGAGTGAAGTTAACGAAGCCCGGCTAACGCAGAGGCTGATTTTGGCAAACTTTATATGGCAATTAAGTTAACAATTGGTGTACTGATTAACCAAATCTGCCAGAGACATAATCCTCTGTGCGCTTCTGTTTTGGATTAGTAAAGATCTCTTCGGTGGTGCCACTTTCAATTAATCGACCTGGGCCACCATCAGATAGGAAGAATCCGGTGTAATCAGAGACGCGAGCTGCCTGTTGCATATTGTGAGTAACAATTACGATACTCATCGAAGCTGATAGCTCTCTGACAGTCTCTTCAATACGAAGTGTTGAGCCTGGGTCTAGTGCAGAACATGGCTCATCCATCAGCAATACCTGCGGATTAACCGCCAGGGAGCGAGCAATACATAAGCGTTGTTGCTGACCACCGGAGAGTGCTCCGCCATACTCATTTAATCGATCCTTAACCTCATCCCATAAGCCTGCTCTTCTAAGACAACTCTCCAATAATTCATCTGCATTTTCTATCTTTATTTGCGCAAGTCTTAAGCCAGATAGAACATTCTCCTTAATTGTCATGGATGGGAATGGGTTTGGCTTTTGAAAAACCATACCAACTCGTAATCTAATTTTTGTAACATCAACTCCTGGCTCATAAACATCTTTTCCATCCAATAACACCTGACCAGCAAGGGCGGCTGTTGGAATGAACTCATGCATCCGATTTAAGATTCTGATGAATGTTGATTTACCGCAACCTGATGGTCCAATTAATGCGGTTACAGTTCCAGAAAAGAAGTCCATCGAAATATCTTCAAGTACATGCTTCTTGCCAAACCAGGCGTGTACTCCTCTGGCCTCAAGACCGGTTGAACCGGTGGTTGGTTGGCCAACCTTTGCTCGTCTTGCTGATGCCACATCGGAGAGTGAGTGGGTGGCAACCGATTGTTTTGCTGCACTGCGATCTTGATTGGTACCACTTTGCTTACCGGTTACCTGACTCATTCGTTCCTCTCGATCATTATTTGTGTTTGTGCCATCACTTGTACTCATTTTTTGTTGCCCCTGGCTGAACTAAAGTATCGAGCTAAGGTAAAAATTATTAGAACTATAATCATTAATACAAAGACACCTAACCAGGCGCGACTAATTGAGTTTTCATTACCGATCATCAGGTTCTTCCAAACGTAGTATGGAAAAGCGGACATATTGCCCTGGCCAGGATTTAAATTAATTGCATCAGCGCCGCCAATAGTTAGAAGTAATGGCGCAGTCTCACCAACTACTCGAGCAACTCCTAAAATGATTGCAGTCACCAATCCACTGCGAGCAGCTGGCATAATTACCATTGCAACTGTTCGCCACTGGGTGGCACCTAGTGCCAGCCCTGCCTCCCGTAGATCCTGTGGAATTAATTTCAATACCTCCTCAGAGGTACGGGCAACTGTTGGAATCATTAATACAGTAAGTGCAAAGCCACCAGCAATTCCACTATAGGCATTACCCAATTGAATCATCCAGACTGCAAAAATAAATAGTCCAGCAACAATTGATGGCACTCCGCTCATTGCCTGCACAAAGAATCTAACGAGGCCAGCAAATCTTCCTTTGACCTCAACAATGTAAAGCGCAGTTAAGATGCCAATTGGTGTAGAAAGTAATGTTGCAAAGGTTACGATGTAGGCGGTTCCAATTACTGCGTGCAATAAACCACCTTCAGTTAATGGTGACTCAGATGAAGTCTGCGCCATATCACTGGTGAATATTCCAAAAGAAAATCCCACAGAGCCTAATTTTACAATTTCATAAATCACAGAGGTGAGAGGAATAATTACAAAAGCGGCGGCAATATAAACCAAAACAGTTGTCGTGGAGTTCATGGCAGCTTTGCGATCCCTGCGGATCCCACTAATTGTGGTGGCGGTAATAATCGCCATAAAGATTAAGGTGAGTGCGAAACCTAATTTTCCTTTAAGGGGTGAAATTGCAACTATTGCAAAGGTGGCGGCAACTGTAAATATTGCTCCAAACAAGTCTGGCAAAATCTGTTTTGGGGTAAGTTTCCACGGCCTACTTGGTTTGACCGCTGTAAGAGTTTGAGTCATATTTACTCCCTTGCAGTCTTATTAATAATGTAGTTGGCAAAAAAGTTTACAACCAAGGTGACTAGGAATAACACAAAACCAGCTGCCATTAACGCTTGTAACTCAACAAAATCTGCCTCACCGAATTTATTAACAATCATTGAGGCCACACTTCCACCAGCACTTAGAAGTACTTCAATTCTTATGTCATATACCAAATTTAAAACGGTATAAACTGCAACTGTCTCACCTAATGCTCGACCAAGACCTAGCATTGCACCACCTACTACGCCACCTCGGCCATATGGAAAAACTACAGCTTTGATCATCGACCATTTGGTAGCACCGAGTGCGTAAGCCGCTTGAATACGTTCTAGTGGTGTTTGGGCAAAAACCTCTCGGGCAATTGCGGTAACAATCGGTGTGATCATAATTGCTAACACCAAGCCAGCGATAAATGGTGAGCGGGTGAAAACCGGTGCTGGCATATCAAAGAAAGGAATAAAGCTAAAGTACTTATGAATTAATTTCGCCCAGTACTCAGCATGCGGCATTAAAACAAAGAAACCCCATAATCCATAAACAATTGATGGAATCGCAGCCATTACATCAACTACCACCACCATTGGTTTTTTTAACCACTCTGGTGCGTAATAAGATAAAAACAATGCTGTGCCAACTGCAATTGGCACACCCATGATCATCGCTAATATTCCAGTAACAATGGTGCCGTAAAGCATCGCACCGATTCCATAGGATGCAAGTTGATCATTCTCTGGCACCGCATCAACCCAATCAAAGCCAGTCAAAAATGCTAAGCCAGCATTACGTATTGCTTCAAAGCCGTTGTAGATTAAAAAGAAACCAATTACGCCAAGTATTGCTAGCGAGATTAATCCGCCGCCGGTGACAACCCCACGAAAAAGCTTGTCGGTGAACCGTAATTCAGTGGTAATTATTCTCGGTTGAGGGGTTTGCTTTTGTTCAATTACCG
>SHVD01000022.1 GCA_009691185.1 Candidatus Nanopelagicaceae bacterium
CCTACGTAGTGCCATTTAATAATATTGCAGCACTTGAGAGTGTGTTTGAAAAACATTACTCAACTATTGCTTGCTTTATCGTGGAGCCAGTTTTAGAAAATATTGGCATAGTCCTACCAGATGAAGGATATTTAGAAGCAGTTCGTCAACTTTGTGATCAATACAAAATTATCCTAATTTTGGATGAGGTGAAGACTGGCTTGACTGCAGGGCCACAAGGAGCAGCACAGAGATTGGGCATAATTCCAGATTTAATTTGCTTGGCTAAATCAATTGGTGGTGGAATTCCACTTGCAGCATTTGGCGGTAAGGCAGAGTTTATGAAACCAGTAACTGATGGTCGGATGCCACACCTTGGCACATTTAATGGTCATATTCTGGCTATGGCAGCAGTTAGGGCGATTGATAAAATTTTCACACCCACAGCACTTGCCAAGGCAGAATCTTTAAATATTCAAGCACTCACAAGGATTCAAGAGATTATCGATACTTATGAATTACCAGCACATACCGTTGGTTTTGGGGTTAAAGGGTGTGTTACTTGGTCTGATACTCCAGTGCGTAATTATCGCGATTACAAAGCAACTAATTTTCAAATAGCGGAGCTTTCATTTATTTGGTCGCTAAATCATGGAATTATGACGCCACCGGGATTAGATGAGCAGTGGCTAATTAGCTTGGCCCATGATCAAGCAGAGATAGATTTTATGGTTAATGACTTTAGTGAATTAACAAAAACTCTTCGCGGCTAACTTAGTTATTTTGTGGAAAGCCTAAATTAATTCCACCATGGCTTGGATCTAACCAACGACTTGTAACAACCTTGCCACGGGTATAGAAGTGAACGCCTTCAGTTCCATGTGCATGTGAATCACCAAATAAAGAGTTCTTCCAACCACCAAATGAGAAGTAAGCCATTGGCACTGGAATAGGTACGTTAATACCGACCATTCCCACCTCAACCTCATTTTGGAATCGACGCGCTGCCCCACCATCGTTAGTAAAAATGGCTGTGCCATTTCCGTATTGATGATCATTTACTAACTTCAGTGCTTCGTCATAGCTTTTTACTCTAATTACACTAAGTACAGGACCAAAAATCTCCTCTAAATAGATACTCATATTTGGTTTCACCTGATCAAACAAGGTCGGCCCTAGCCAAAAACCTTCAGAATCTACCTTCACATCTCGGCCATCAAAAACTATCTTGGCGCCTTCTTTTTCACCAGCTGCAATGTAGGCTGCGACCTTGTCACGATGCACCTTGGTAACAAGTGGACCCATATCAGCACCCTTAGTGCCATCACCAGTTTTAATTTTTAAGGCTCGCTCTTTAATTTTTTCAATTAACTTATCGGCAATAGGCTCAACTGCAACAATCGCTGAAATTGCCATGCACCGCTCACCGGCAGAACCAAAGCCAGCATTGATTGCTGCATCTGCTGCCAAGTTTAGATCAGCATCAGGTAATACGATCATGTGGTTTTTAGCACCACCTAAAGCTTGAACTCGCTTGCCCGCTTTTGTGCCAGTCTCATAAACATATTTTGCAATTGGGGTTGATCCCACAAATGAAACTGCTTTGATCCCTGGATGATTTAAAAGGGCGTCAACCGCCACTTTATCGCCGTGAACCACATTAAATACACCATCTGGTAATCCTGCCTCTTTTAGCAGTTGTGCAACCAACATAATTACACTTGGATCTTTTTCAGATGGTTTAACAATAACTGTGTTTCCACAAGCAATTGCAATTGGGAAAAACCACATTGGCACCATAGCTGGGAAATTAAATGGTGATATCACGGCAACTGGCCCTAGTGGTTGTCGGATTGAATAAACATCTACTCCAGTAGATACCTCCTCTGAGAACCCACCCTTAAGCAGATGTGGAATTCCACAAGCAAACTCAACTACCTCAAGTCCACGCGTTACTTCACCAAAGGCATCACTTAATACTTTTCCATGCTCATTGGTAATTAGCGCAGCTAACTTTTCCTTGTTTTGTTGAACTAATTCGCGAAACGCGAATAAAACCTGAGTTCGCTTTGTCAGCGAGCTATGTCGCCACTCTGCAAATGCATTGGTTGCCACCACAACCGCTTGATCTACAGTTTGGTTAGTTGCAAAATTTACTTTGGCGCAAATCCCACCAGTTGCCGGGTTATAAACATCACCGGTGCGCTCTGATTTTTCAGTTGAAACTGAGCCATTAATCCAATGTGATATTGATTCCATCTCCCCATAATACCCGAAGGATATTGGCCAATGAAATCAGCCCTTCCTACCAAAATCTGAGCATAAGTGATTAGATTGGGCTATTAGTTGATTGGGAGTCAAGTGAGTAATCTAGAAAATAATCCAGATAAACAGTCAAAGGTGTTTGCTGATGATCGTGCCAATGTATTTCACTCCTGGTCGGCGCAAGCTCAGATATCACCAATGGTTGTTGCTGGTGGCGCCGGATCCTATTTTTGGGATTTTACCGGCAAAAAATATCTGGATTTTTCCTGCCAATTAGTTTTCACCAATATTGGCCATCAACACCCAAAGGTAATCGACGCAATTAAAGCACAGGCAGATGTATTGGCAACTGTGGCGCCACAACATGCAAATGAAGCAAGAAATCAAGCGGCAAAAGCAATTATTGAAGTAGCAAATGGAAATTATCAGAAAGTTTTCTTCACCAATGCCGGTGCAGAGGGTGTAGAAAATGCGGTCAGAATGGCAAGGCTGCATACAAATAAACATAAAATTTTATCTACCTATCGTTCTTATCATGGCAACACCGGCTCTGCGATTAACGCAACTGGAGATCCAAGAAGATTTCCAAATGAGTTTGCATTTGGCCATGTGCACTTTTGGGGTCCATATCTTTATCGAAGCGCTTTTTGGGCAACCAATGAGGCTGAAGAGTGTCAGCGAGCATTAGAACATCTAGAGCAGACAATTATTTTTGAGGGACCAAGGACAATTGCAGCGGTATTAATCGAATCAGTTCCTGGAACCGCTGGTGTATTAATGCCACCTGCTGGATATCTAGATGGCTTGCGTGCATTATGCGATAAGTATGAAATCTTATGGATTGCAGATGAGGTCATGTCTGGCTTTGGCAGAACTGGTAAATGGTTTGGCTTCCAGCACTCAAAATCAATACCAGATTTAATTGTCTTTGCTAAAGGAGTTACCTCTGGATATGTGCCACTTGGTGGGGTAGTTATATCTGAACCAATTTCTAAAAGCTTTGATGAGCGAGTATTTCCAGGTGGACTTACCTACTCTGGCCACCCACTTGCTTGCGCAACAGCGGTTGCCACAATTGAAACAATGAAAAGTGAGAAGATGGTTGAAAACGCAGCAAGTATCGGAGATAAAATCCTTGGACCTGGATTACATAATTTGGCTAAGAAGCATCAAGTTATGGGAGATATCCGTGGTGCTGGAGTTTTCTGGGGGATAGATATGGTTTCAGATCAAAAGAGCAGGCAACCACTTGCGCCATATGGTGCCTCGAGTCCAAAGATGAATGAGATTGTGGCAGCTTGTAAGAAAAATGGCTTAATGCCATTTAATAACTTCAATCGAATTCATATGGTTCCACCATGTAATATCTCTGAAGCAGATGCAAAATTAGGTTTGGAATTACTATCTAAGTCACTTACAGATGTTGGTATGTAGTTTAAATACTGTATGGGCGTCTTAGTTGTTGGAAGTCTTAATATAGATATTGTTACATATTTAGAGAGAATGCCTCAGCCTGGTGAGACAGTTTTAGGTGATCGCCTTGAGATCTTTTCTGGTGGAAAAGGTTTAAATCAAGCAGTTGCCGCCGCTCGTTCAGGCGGTGAGGTGACAATGGTTGGTGTATTAGGAAATGATGCAAACTCAACAACATTACGTGAGGTTTTAATTAAGGAAAGAATCAATAATAAGTATGTTAAAGAAATCTCTGGATTCTGTGGCACTGCCGTAATCGAAGTAGATAAAAAAGGCCAAAATAGAATTATTGTTATTTCAGGTGCTAATTCAGAGCTAAAAGCAGAGTTTGTTACTGATGAATTATTAAGCAGCATTAAAGATAAGAAGATACTTTTAGCACAACTTGAAAGTCCTATTTCTGAGCTAGTAACAATTTTTAAAAGAGCAAAAGTTATGGGTTTTTATAATATATTAAACCCCGCGCCAGCAAGTAAACTTTCAAAGGAGTTTTTAAGTACCGTTGATTTATTAGTACCAAATCAATTTGAAGCTGAGTTTTTAACCGGCATTAAGGTTATTGATGCTGAGAGTGCTTTTACTGCCGGCAAAATGTTAATTGACCAAGGTGTAAGTTCAGTATTAATTACTAGAGGCGAAGAAGGTGCTGTTTTAATAAGTAAAGATGGCAAATCTGTTTTTAAGGCATTTAAGGTCTCACCTGTTGATACCACCGCTGCAGGTGATGCTTTTTGTGGCGCCCTTGCTGTTGCAATTAGTGAAGGAGTTGATTTAAATTCTGCAATCCGCTTTGCCTGCGCCGCTGGCGCCCTTTCGGTACAAAGCGTTGGGGCTACGCTTTCCTTACCAACGCGTGAGCAGATATCATTATTAATCCAATCTCAGAAGGAAATCTAATGTTAAAAAATGGAATTATTAATGGGCAACTTGCCTCAGCGCTTGCTCGTTTTCGGCACGTAAATACATTAGCGATCGTGGATGGGCCATTTCCAAGTTACCCTGGAGTTGAACTTATTGATCTTGCATTAATAAAAGGCTTTCCAACTATTCCAGATGTATTAGATGCCATTTTGCCATTATTAGATTTAACCGGACTTTATTTAGCTAATGAGTTTTCTGAAAAAGTTGATGCAAAAACAGTTGCCTCATATAAAAAACATTATGAAAATATTCCAACTATCTTAATCCCGCATGAGGAGTTTAAGATTAAGGTCGGACAATCTCTTGCGATAATTCATACTGGAGATTCTGTTCCTTATAGCAGTGTGATTTTAAAATCGGGGTGATGAAATAATGATTAAAGTTGGAATTATTGGCACTGGCGTAATGGGTGCTGGGCACGCAAGGTTTATCAAAGAACATGTGCCTGATGCAACAGTTGTTGGACTCTCTGATATAGATACAAAAAAGATTGCTGAGCTATCGGCAGAGCTTGGGACTGTTTTTTTTTCAACTACTAACCCCGAGGAATTAATGAATGATTCAAGGGTTGATGCCATAATAATTGCATCCCCAGATCCGCTGCATGTGCCACATTTGAGGTTAGCGATTGCTTCTGGAAAACAAATTTTGTGTGAAAAGCCAATTGCTACAACCTTAGAAGATGCACGAATGATTTCTGCTGAGATTCGCACCTACCAAGAGCGGGTTGGTAAAAAGATGATTAATTTTGGTTTTATGCGACGTTTTGATCCTTGCTACCAAGAGGTTCGTCGCCTCATTGCAACTGGTGATTTTGGTCCCCCTACATTCTTTAGAACTGTAACTCGAAATGTTGCATCTACTGGGGCAACCACTACCGGGCTATTCACAAATATTGCAATCCATGATTTTGATATTTACCGCTGGTTATTTAAGGACGAATGGGAATCAATTCAAAGTTTTTATCCAAGGCGCTCATCCCTCTCACCAGATGGATTAGCTGATCCACTAATAATCATTGGCCGCCTTAAAAGCGGTGTAACAATGGTTGGCGATGTTGTTGCTTTTAATAATTATGGATTTGATTGCAGAGTTGAAGTTATTTGCGAAAAAGGTTCAATTCAAATTGGAACTCATGGGGATGTAATTACTCAAATAAACGGGGTTGGTGGCGCAACCAAAGGTGGAAAAATGGCTAATAACTGGATGGTTCGTTTTGAACCTTCTTATATTGAAGAGTTAAAAGCATGGATCCAAGAGGTAAAAACTGGAATTGTAAATCCAGACCTGGCAACTGTTGAGGATGCACTCATTGCAAATGAGGTGTGTGCAATAGGTATTTCTTCGATTAAACCACAAAATAATTAATCATCAATTTCTACCCTAATAGATAAATTAAAAGATGCCGATAGTAATCAATACAGCTGAAGAGGCGCTAAAGCGCGTAAGAGATTTACAGGCAAAAGAGAGTGAAAGAATTATTATTGGGGTGGTAGGAAAACCTGGCGCTGGAAAATCAACCCTCACATCTTATTTATTAGATAACTTAGTAAAAGATAAAGCAGTTTTAGTTCCAATGGATGGTTATCACCTAAGTAATAAATTATTGGCAGAGCATGGAAGTTCTGATCGGAAAGGCGCCTACGACACATTTGATGCCACAGGTTTTTCAGAATTAATGAAACGTATTAAATTCGATCTAAAATCTGATATTTACTTCCCGATTTTTCATCGTGAGGTTGAAGAATCGATCGTAGCTGAAGGGGTAGTATTAAAGGATACTAAATTAGTAATAACTGAAGGAAACTACTTACTACTTGATAAGTATGGCTGGCAAGATATAAGTTCTTTTATCACCGAATCTTGGTATATCGAAATTAATGATAATTTAAGGTGGGAGAGGTTAATGGCGCGCAGCATTAGGTATGGCCGATCTCCAGAATCTGCTCACGCTTGGACTCATGGTTCTGATGAGGTTAATGCTAAGGTGGTTGAGTCTACAAAAAATCGAGCAGATGTAATTTTGAATTTATCGTAATAGTCGATATTGTAAATTAACTTACATATCTTTAGATGTAGTGACTGAGCATGGATGAAAAATGAAGCCAGTCAAACTTGCTGATTTTGGGGTAACTGAGGAGTTTGGCTATTTGCCAACATCTGATCCGGCTCTTTCGCTATCTGCCGGAAATGAAGAGTGGGATCAATTCGGTAAGGATCTTCCTAAGTTATTAATGAGTACAAACTTTAGGGCAAAGGTAAAAGCCCTTCCTAAATTTAATATTGATAAATTAAAAGGTGAGGCCGAGATTCAAAGGGCAATGTTAGTTTTAAGTTATATCGGACAGGCTTATCAATGGAGTAATAACACCGCCGCAACAGTAATGCCAGCAAATTTAGCTCTGCCTTGGTATGAGGTTGGAAAGTTAGTAGGACGTCCACCAATTCTTTCCTACCAAAGCTATGCATCAGATTATTGGCGCCGCTTTGATAAAAGTGGACCGATTGAGTGCGGCAACATCGGTTTAGCGCAATGCTTCTTAGGTGGCCAAGATGAAGAGTGGTTTATTTTAATTCACATTGAGATTGAGAAAAAAGCTGGAAAGGCGCTAAAAGCGATCGAGGATGCGCAGCAAGCGGTAGTTGATAATGATGCCGACAAGGTAGAGGAAGCAATTACTAAATTACGTAATGCTCTTTCTGCGATGTATCAAGTATTGGACAGAATGCCTGAAAGATGCGATCCATATATTTACTTCCACCGAGTTAGGCCATATATCTTCGGTTGGCGTAATAACCCATCACTACCAAATGGTGTTGTTTACGAAGGTGTAGATGCATATAAGGGAGTAGGGCAAACCTTCCGTGGTGAGACAGGTGCACAAAGTGCAATTATTCCAGCGATGGATGGTGTCCTAGGTATTGAACATGAACGCGATGAGTTGCGAGAGTACCTAATGGAGATGCGCACCTATATGCCACCAAAGCATGTTAAATTTATTGAAGCGGTAGAGGCAGGTCCATCAGTACGTAACTTTGTTACTACAACTAAACGAGGAGCACTTAATGCAGTATTTAATGAGTGCGTTGAGTTAGTAGCAAACTTCAGAGCGATGCATCTTGAGTACGCTGGAACTTATATTCATGCCCAAGCCCAGGCAACCCCTGGTAATCCATCAGCTGTGGGTACTGGTGGTACACCATTTATGATTTATTTACGCAAGCACCGAGATGAGACAAAAAAACAAACTGTTTAAATAAATTAAAATCACCTCTTTTCCACAGTATGCAAAAAAGTGATTTTTTTATGGCCAAAGTTATCTATAGTTACCAAACATTTTCTATTATGTTTGGAGTTATATGAGAGCGGTCATTAAGCTATTAAAGTTTAATATTTATTTAAAAAATCAAATAGATAAGATCCTAAAGAGTAAAAGCCGAGGCGATGTGCCGGGCTGGGTATTAGTAGTTTTAATGACCACCGCTTTGGTTACCGGCATCTGGTCAATTGCCGCACCAAAGCTGACCACAATCTTGCGCAACTCATTAGATGCGATGGGCGGTATCAGGTAGTTGCGCAAGCTTTTATTAGGCAAGAGCCGAGGCTCAGCCGAATCATTTTTAACAATCACACCACAAATATTTGTATTTTTAATTATGTTTCAACTCATCTTCATGCAGTTTAATATTATGCGTGATTCTCACCTTTCCCAAGGGGAGTTAGCAAATACCGCTATCTCAGGTGATGGTGCTAAATACAGTAGATACCCACTTGTCGGAGGTGGCTCAGTTCTACTACTTGAAGATCTAAAAGTGATACCTAAGTTTATTGATTTTACAAATCCACAAACGAAGCGAGTTGTTGCAATAGCAGTAGATGAAGATGAGAAAAATTAATTACTTAAAGAGATCAAGTCCTGGTTCAGCTATTGCTGAATTTGTAATATTTACACTTCCTTTTTTCACAGCATTCTTATTTTTAATAAGTGTGATACAAAACAAATCTATGGCTCTGGCTGAGAGCAAAAATCTTGCTCGCCAATCAGTCAGAGCATTTGTGACTAGCCCAAATGAGCAGCTAGCGAGTATTCGTGCTAATCAGGTAATTAACCTCTATAACTCCACTCGCTCTTTATCAGCATTAAATAGTAGACCCATCAATCTAGTAATAACCTGCCGCAGTTATCCCTGCCTGAGAACTGGCAATCTAGTAACTGCAACTATCAAGGTTGGCACATCACATGTTGCCTCAGCAACTGAGTATGTAGATCTATGGCGGTAAGTAAATGGTTAATAGGTAAGAGCCGGGGCTCACTTATCCCACTATCGTTTGGGTTTTTTCTAATTGCAATGAGTCTAAGTTTTATATCAATTAATATCTCATCTGTCTATGCCACTAAGAAAGAGCTAACAAATATTGGTGAGGCAGCAATTAATAAAGCAGCACACTCAATAAATCTGCTTGCTTACTATGCCGAGATAAATAGATTTAGTAGCAATAAGCGTGTACCACTTGATTGCTTAGCAGCAAATACGCAGTTTCATAATCTAATCAGCCAAACATTACTTTCTAATCGGTCGATAAGAGTTGATCGATTTGATTGTGATCTATATGAGGTGAAGGCTGTGATTTCAATTTCCGGCAGATTACCAATTGATATCCCATTTTTTAACCTTAACCAGATGGATAATTTGCAGATCACCACCACCGTTGGCGCAAGTTCGGTATACATGCCCAATTAGATTACTCTTACCCCATGGCCGCCCGTGATTATCAAAGTGAGATAAGCAAAATCGATCTCACCCTTAAATCAATTGAACAGGTGTTAAACCTGCCTAAATTGGTAGAAGCAGCCGCTGATCTAGAACAACAAGCCAGCGTGCCAAATCTTTGGGATGATCCACAGGCTGCGCAAGTTATCACCAGTAAATTATCTAGGGCGCAGTCCACCATTAATAAAATCAATGGAATTAGATCAAGATTAGATGATCTGCCAGTAATGGTTGAGTTAGCAAATAGTGAAAGTGATAAAGCTGCAGCCTTTAAAGAGATTGATAAGGAGTTGGATACTCTCACTCAAGTTATCAATGATTTAGAGGTGCAAACATTATTAAGTGGTGAGTATGACGAGCGAGACGCTTTGATGACTATCAGATCTGAAGCTGGTGGAGTTGAGGCGGCTGATTGGGCGCAGATGCTGATGCGTATGTATTTAAGGTTTTGTGAAAGAAACAACTACAAGGTTGAGGTGCTAGAAACCTCCTACGCCGAAGAGGCGGGGATTAAATCAAGTACATTTCGAATCTCATCCCCATACGCCTACGGCAGATTATCGGTAGAGCAAGGCACCCACCGCTTGGTTCGAATCTCACCCTTTGATTCACAATCTCGCCGGCACACATCCTTTGCTGGCGTTGAGGTAGTGCCGGTGGTTGAGCAAAGTGATCATATTGAAATTGATGAAAAAGATTTGCGTGTTGATGTTTATCGCTCATCTGGTCCGGGTGGACAAGGTGTTAATACCACCGACTCTGCAGTTCGTATTACCCACATACCCTCTGGAATTGTTGTCTCCTGCCAAAACGAAAGATCACAAATTCAAAACCGTGCAACTGCAATGGCAGTTTTACAATCAAAATTATTAGAACGGCGCAGATTGGCAGAGCGAGCAAAGATGGATGCACTTAAAGGGGATAACAGCGGTTCCTGGGGAAATCAAATGCGCTCTTATGTATTGGCGCCATATCAAATGGTAAAAGATTTGCGCACAGATTATGAGGTTGGCAATCCATCAGCTGTGTTAGATGGTGATATAGATGGATTTATTGAGGCAGGTATCAAATGGCGCAAGGGGCGGGAGTAATCTCACATTTAAGCGCTTATTCTTAGTATTAATCTATGAAAAATACCGTTAAATCACCAAAGATCTCTGATTACTTATCTAAACTAGCCTCAGATTCACCTAATGCGCTACTGGAAGGTTTTGATCTTGATTCGTTTTGAGAATGTCACCAAGTTATATGCCAAACAGGAAAAGCCAGCCTTAGATGGAGTTACGCTAGAAATAGCTAAGGGTGAGTTTGTTTTCTTAGTTGGTTTATCTGGATCTGGAAAATCAACCTTTCTTAGATTAGTTTTGCGGGAGGAGCGACCAACTGCTGGTGTAATCCATGTAGCTGGTAAAGAATTAAATACTTTGGCCAACCATAAAGTGCCAGAGCTTCGGCGCCAGGTCGGAACTGTATTTCAAGATTTTAGATTACTGCCTAATAAAACAGTTTCAGAAAATGTTGCTTTCACCTTACATGTGCTCGGATATCCAAGTAAACAAATAAGCCGAGAGGTACCAGAGGTATTAGATCTTGTTGGGCTTGGAGAAAAAGGTGATCGCAAACCAAGTGAGTTGTCAGGTGGTGAGCAACAAAGAGTGGCTATTGCCAGGGCATATGTTTCACGTCCAACAATTTTGATTGCAGATGAGCCAACTGGAAATCTAGATCCTGCTACATCGGTAGGAATTATGAAATTACTAGATCGCATCAATCGTGAGGGCACCACCGTGGTAATGGCAACCCATGATTCTGGAATTGTCGATCAAATGCGAAAGCGGGTAATTGAATTAGAGGACGGACATGTAATTCGAGATCAGGCGCGTGGTGTCTATGGCTATACCGGTTGATTTCAAGATTGGAAAGATAGGGTTGGAAAATGCGCGCTAAGTTTGTAATCAGTGAGGTGGGAATCGGCCTGCGCCGAAACCTAACCATGACCTTTGCGGTGGTAATTACCGTTGCAATCTCATTGTCATTACTTGGTGTTGGCTTACTTGCTAACTCACAGGTTAGGGTAATGAAGGATTACTGGTATGACAAAATTGAAGTTTCAATATTCCTGTGCAGCTCACTTTCTGAGGGTTCATCTTGCGCTAAAGGGGTAATTACCCAAGAGCAAAAGATTGGTATTCAACGAGATCTACAAACACTGCCTGTTGTGCAAGAGGTTTTCTACGAATCACAATCTGAGGCATACAAACGTTTCCAAGAGCGATTTAAAGGATCAGCAATTGCGCAAAATGTAACACCAGATCAGCTGCCAGAATCCTTCAGAATAAAACTTAAAGATCCAACGAAGTTTGCAGTAATTGAAAGTGCTTTCGCTGGCCGGCCTGGTGTTGATGTTGTTCAAGACCAGCAGGCAATATTAGAGAAATTTTTTAGATTACTTGGCGTACTTAGAAATGGTGCATTAGTAATAGGGGCAGTCTCAGTTCTAACTGCCGCCTTATTGATTAGTAACACCTTGCGCTTAGCTGCATTTAACCGCAGAAGGGAGACTGGAGTAATGAAACTGGTTGGTGCCTCTAGTTTTTCTATTCAGCTGCCATTTTTATTAGAGGGAGTATTTTCAGCCCTCTTAGGTTGGTTGGTCTCCACTGGATTTTTAGCTGGCTTTAAAGTAATTGTTGATGCCAAGGTGGCACCACTTTTAACCTTCACTAACTACTTCACTTGGCGAGATCTATGGGTGACATCTGCCTGGTTGCTCTTTACTGGATTATTTGTTTCATCGATTGCCTCGGTTTTGACCCTGCGTAAATACTTAAAGGTGTAACACCAGCGCTTAAATAAGAATTGGAGGGTTACTTATGGTCAAGGAGTTAGGCAGAAAAGTAATTGCCCAAAATAAAAGCGCTCGCCATGATTACTTTATCGAAGAGGTTTATGAGTGCGGTTTGGTCTTAACCGGCACGGAGGTTAAATCCCTGCGAGCAGGCAGAGCATCCCTCACCGACGGTTATGCCATGGCTAAGGATGGTGAGATTTGGGTGAGTGGAGTACATATTCCGGAGTACAACCAAGGCTCTTGGACAAATCATCCACCTCGGCGCGATCGTAAATTACTTCTTCATAAACGCGAGATTGCCCAAATTTCAGGTGTGATTAAACAAGGTGGTTTGACCTTGGTTCCCCTCTCACTTTACTTCAAAGATGGCAAAGTGAAGGTTGAGATTGCAGTTGCTAAAGGAAAGAAAGCTCATGACAAGCGAAATACTTTGATGGAGCAACAGATGACCCGTGAGGTTAATCGAGAGTTATCACGGCATAAATCTGGCAAAAGTACTACTACGGGTAAGCGCAAAAAATCAGATGTTGATTACGATTAGTAGCGCAATTAACAGTATTTAAAGATTGCCTGTAAAATAATTTTTTCAAACAACTAAATATAGAAAAGTATTTCGCTTAACTCTTGGGGGTGAACGGTCTCGACTTTAGTCGTTACTTCAAGGCAAGCGGGCCGAGGAAGCCGTGATGATCTCGTTAACCACAAAAACATGGCAAACTATAAGCGCAAGTAAAACTGCCGCTGATTATCAACTAGCTGCCTAAGCTAGCTCTGTTATCCGTTACCCGAAGTTTGTTCTCGCCTTCGGATCTAACGTCGCTAGAGGACTTACCCCTAACCGTGTTACGGAGGTTAATGGGGACATAAATCTGTAACTGAGTCCGCAAACTACTTGTGCATGTGAGAGTTTGGACTGAGAAAGCGTTAATTGCACTACGCCCGTAGAAACTTTGAAGCAGTGCTAGAGGACCCGGGTTCGATTCCCGGCACCTCCACAAACTATATTTTTGGTATTACCTTAAATATTCGATAAATCGCAGAAGCAGCAGTGATCACTCCAAAGCTGCCCATGATTCTTGCACCAATTGAATTAACATTAATCACCACCATAATTCCAATAAGCATTGCCATCAGCGCAATTAAACTGGCAAGGATTTTAATCACTGCAAGTGGCAACAAGCGCTGAGGTAAAAAGGTAAGTGCTAACGAAATTGGCCCACCTATAACAGTTAAAGAGATAATAAAAGCTGCAAGTAGGGCGAGTGATTCCATGGGCTAAGAGTATCTGATGAATTATCGGGATCTAAAAAGCAAAAGGACTAAAGATTTCTCCTAGCCCTTTCGCCTTACTTTATCTGAGAATGACTAACTCACAAATAATATATCACAAATAACTTCTTATTTGATCTTCTAAAAACTACTAACAGTAGTTTTTAGAACTCCACAGATTTTTTAATCTTACTTTTAATGCACCCGCATAACTTATATTTATAGGGCACCTCTGTAGCTCAACGGATAGAGCTCGAGAATGACTAACTCGAAGATATGGGTTCGATTCCCATCAGAGGTTGATTAGCGGAAAACTCGAACTTCTAGTCAAGGTTCGAGTTTTTCTACTTTCTAATTAACCAGAACCTTCAGTATTTCCAGCTTCAGCTGCAGTCACATCATTAATTCGATACTTCGTAATTGCCTTCTTAACCTTACGCTTGCTTACCAATCCCTCTTTATGTAGTTGAGAAAGGGCAGCAACCGCAATTGATTCAGCATCAACTTTAAAGTGACGGCGAAGAGCGCCACGAGTGTCTGATAAGCCAAATCCATCTGTGCCAAGTGAGTAGAAAGGTTGGTTAACCCAAGGTGAGATTTGATCCTGGACTGATCTCATAAAATCACTAACCGCAATTACTGGGCCAGATTCTTTCTTTAATTTCTTAGTAATAAATGCACTTACTTTTTTATCTGGATTTAATAGATTATGCCGGTCAACTGCTAGACCATCCCTGCGCAGCTCATTCCAAGAGGTGACTGAGTAAATTGTTGCTGCAATACCAAAATCATCATTAAGTAATTTTTGTGCTTTGATCGCCCAATTAACCGCAACTCCAGAGGCCAGCAGCGCTACCTTTTTACGTCGCCATCTAAGTGGTTTTTTAAGTAGGTAAATACCCTTTAATAAACTTTCTACATCAAGATTTTCTGGCTCAGCAGGCTGTTGATACGGCTCGTTATAAACAGTTAGGTAGTAATAAACATTCTCACTGTTTTCACCATACATTCTTCGAATACCATCTTTAACAATATGGCCTAACTCATAACCAAATGCTGGATCATAGGAAATAACAGCTGGATTTGTTGAGGCAAGCAAAATTGAATGGCCATCCTCATGTTGTAAGCCCTCACCATTTAGTGTGGTTCGCCCTGCGGTTGCACCTAAGACAAAACCTCTTACTAATTGATCACTTGCCGCCCAAAATGAATCACCAGTTCGCTGGAAACCAAACATGGAGTAGAAAATATAAATTGGAATCATTGGTTCATCATGGGTGGCGTAGGAGGAGCCAACTGCAGTAAAGGAGGCAACCGAGCCCGCCTCATTAATTCCTTCATGCAAGATCACACCCTCTTTTGATTCTTTATAAGAGAGCATCAATTCACGATCTACCGCCGTATAACCCTGTCCTTGTGGTGAGTAAATTTTAAGTGTTGGAAATAATGAATCCATACCAAAGGTTCTTGCCTCATCTGGAATGATCGGCACAAATCGCTTACCAATGCCTGGATCTTTAAGTAAATCTTTTAACAATCTAACAAATGCCATAGTGGTGGCAATCTCTTGGGTACCAGAGCCTCGTTTTACCGACTCATAACTTTCATCCTTTGGTTGCGGCAATGGTCTGGAAACTGATCTCCTAGCTGGCAAAAAGCCACCTAGCTCTTTGCGACGAGCCATCATGTACTGGTACTCAGGTGAATCAATGCCAGGGTGAATATATGGTGGCAATTTGGCATCCAATTCCTCATCCTTTAATGGAATAAATAAGCGATCTCTAAAGTTTTTCAAATCGTCAAGTGTCATTTTTTTCATCTGGTGGGTTGAGTTTCTTGCCTCAAAATGTGATCCCAAAGTCCAGCCCTTAATTGTCTTTGCCAAAATTACGGTAGGGCGGCCATTATGTTCACTTGCCGCTTTATACGCTGCATATAGTTTTTGATAATCATGACCACCACGTTTTAGATTCCAAATCTCATCATCACTCCAGGTTGAAACCATCGCAGCAGTTCTTGGATCACGGCCAAAGAAATTCTCCCTTACAAATGCACCATCTTCTGATTTAAAGGTTTGAAAATCTCCATCTGGTGTCTTATTCATCAAGTCAACTAACGCACCCTCGCGGTCTGCAGTTAAGAGTGGATCCCACTCTCTACCCCAAACAACTTTGATTACATTCCAACCGGCGCCACCAAAGACAGATTCAAGCTCTTGAATAATCTTGCCATTACCACGGACTGGTCCATCTAATCTTTGAAGATTGCAATTAACTACAAAGGTTAAATTATCTAATCCCTCACGCGCAGCTAATGAAATAGCACTTAATGTCTCTGGCTCATCAACCTCACCATCTCCTAGAAATGCCCAAACATTTTGATCACTAGTATCTTTAAAGCCGCGGGCATGTAGATAGCGATTAAATCTTGCTTGATAAATTGCATTAATTGGTCCAATACCCATGGAAACAGTTGGAAACTCCCAAAAGTTTGGCATCAACCTTGGATGTGGATAGGAGGA
>SHVD01000023.1 GCA_009691185.1 Candidatus Nanopelagicaceae bacterium
ATGGAGGTAGCAATTGATCGAATTGAGCGAACCATGTTGCCAGGACTTGATCGCTTTGATAAATCAGGAATTAAATACTTTAAAGAGTTTGAAGTAGCATCTGATCGATTAGTAGATATTGCTGAGGCAATTATAAATAAGCGAATTGAAGGTGGGCAAAAGAAGGATGACGATCTGCTGGGGATCTTGCTGCAAATGCGAGATCAGATATCAACAGATCATATTCGCGATGAAGTCTTAACTTTAATCTTAAGTGGCCATGAAACTACAGCAAATGTAATGAGTTGGGCTTTTTCCTATCTTTCCAAAAATCCAAAGGTGAGAAAACAATTAGAGGATGAGGCAGGGGGTGCTTCCTGGATTAAAGAAAATCGCATCCCCACCTATCAAGAGTTAGAAGACACCTCCAAGGTGGCATCTGCTATTTTGCAAGAGACGATGCGACTTGCTCCACCAGTTTGGGTGGCACCAAGAATTGCTACAACTGATTGTGAAATTGATGGCGTAAAGATTCCAAAAGGAGCGCATGTTTTAGTGAGTCAGTATGTAACTCATCGAAATCCACAGTATTTTCCAGAGCCAGAAAAATGGCAGCCAGATCGTTGGCTTGATGCAGGATTTGAGAAATCTCTTCCAAATGGTGCTTACTTTCCATTTGGTGGTGGTAGTCGTAAATGTTTGGGTGAGTACTTTGCGATTGCTGAAGCAAGGTTGATTTTATTAATGGTGGCTAAAAACTTTAGATTAAGTGGGGATTTTCCTAAAGCTCAACCAAGAGCTACTTACCGCCCAAAGGGTGCGGTTAAAAATAAGGTTTCGCTGCGTTAGTTAAGTGAGAAGGATGGATATTCATCTGTTACTAAAAGAAGTGCGTATCCATACAGACGATTCCAGTAAGCAATAACTTTGACTACCTCTTCTGCTTTATCTACTGGGTAATAGCCTTTAGTGACCACGGTAAACCAAGCGATTAATGTCAAAGCTAGACCATAGATGGCGTAGAGAAGTCCAAGTAGGAAAAGTGGGATTGCTAGAAACCATTTAACTAATGGCATCCAAGGTGATAATTTCTTTCCGCCCTCAATTTCAGGATAAAACAATCTAACCTTTTGGTTGGCTTCAATTGATGGATACTCATCAGTTAGTACCAATAAATACGCGCTCACGCGATTGCTCAATTCAAGTAGCGCTTTGTTGAAGGCTAGAACATATGAGGGATAAACATTTCTAAATAATAATGAGAGCACAACTGGAATTACTAAAATTCCACCAACTACCCCCATCATGTCTCCAGAAAACTCTGAAAAGCTTGCTAGGAAAATTAGGGCTGGAAAGGCAATAAAAATTCTAAAAAGGGCGGTATTTTTATCGCGGTTACCTAAATCAACATTAATTTCAGTCATTATTTGATTGCTCATAAGAACAAATCATATCTAAAGAACTGGTAAATACCTGCTTAATTCATAGGCGCTGACTTGTTTGCGGTACTCATCCCATTCAGCCCGCTTATTGCGTAATACATACTCAAACACATCATCTCCCAAAGTTTTCTTTACCAATTCACTTTTCTCCATTGCGCTAATCGCTTCAGCTAAATCAGATGGCAAGGGTGTTGGGTTTGAGTTCTCCTTTAACTCATACTTGCCCTCAACGCCTGCAATACCAGCGGCAATAATCACAGCAAAAGCTAGATATGGATTACAAGCAGAATCTGGTGATCTAATTTCAATTCGAGTCGATGCCTCTTTTTTTGGTTTATAAGTTGGGATTCGAACCATGGCATTGCGATCAGCTTGTGCCCAAGTAGCAAAGGCAGGTGCCTCACCACCGCCACTTAATCTTTTATATGAATTGACCCATTGATTTGTTATCGCCGTTATTTCAGCTGCGTGTTTGATAATCCCAGCAATAAATGATCTGCCAACTTTTGATAGTTGCATTGGTGCACCCTCTTCATAAAAAGCATTTTTTTCACCTTCGAATAATGAGATATGAGTATGCATCGCAGAGCCTGGATGATTAGTAAATGGCTTCGGCATAAAGGATGCAAAAAATCCTTGATCCAGTGCCACCTCTTTGACTACATGCCGGAAAGTCATGATGTTATCTGCTGTTGATAGTGCATCTGCATACCGCAGATCAATCTCTTGTTGACCTGGACCGCCTTCATGGTGTGAGAACTCAACTGAGATTCCCATTGCTTCAAGCAAGGTAATTGCTTGCCTTCTAAAGTCATGACCAACCACTGAAGGTGTGTTATCAAAGTAGCCAGCTGAATCAACTGGAATTGGTTCTTCCCCATTTTTTGGTTCATCTTTAAATAAGAAAAATTCAATCTCAGGATGGGTGTAACAGGTGTAACCAAGCTTTGCCACTCTTTCCAATGTTTGGCGTAAAACTCTGCGCGGATCTACTGAAGCTGGGCTGCCATCAGGAAGTGAGATATCGCAAAACATTCTCGCGGCTCCTGGAGATTCTGTTCGCCATGGCAGGATAGAAAAACTAGCCGGATCTGGTTTTGCCAACATATCTGCCTCAGTAACTCTGGCAAAGCCTTCAATCGCTGAGCCATCAAAACCAATTCCCTCAGCGAATGCGTTCTCAAGCTCTGCTGGTGCAATTGCTACTGATTTTAAAAATCCTAATACATCAGTAAACCAAAGCCTGACAAACCGAATGTTGCGCTCTTCGACAGTGCGCTGCACAAACTCTTGTTGTTTTGCTAAATCATTTGCCGAACTCATGGGTGTTATTAAAGCGGGCAATAATTACAGCCATGTTAACTAGCCAAATTAAGCGGGGTTTAACCCTGTTTAGATGGCGAAAAACTCCGACGAATCAACCATAGTCCTAGCCGGCACGCTCTTAGTTACTACTACGTTGGCATTTATTTTTACACCATCACCAATTGAGATATCACCTAAGACTCTAGCCCCAGAGCCGATTACAACATTATTTCCAATTGTCGGATGCCGTTTGCTACTGGCGTTGGTACGAGCGCCCAATGTGACATCATGATAAATCATTACATCATCACCAACTACAGCAGTTGCACCTATTACCACCCCCATGCCATGGTCGATAAAAAATCTGCGTCCAATCTTTGCTCCTGGGTGTATTTCAATTCCAGTTACAGCTCTCACCCAGTTTGAGTACATCCGAGCAATTAGTTTTAACTTTATCTGCCATAAGAAATGCGAAATCCGGTATCCCCAAACTGCATGCAATCCTGGGTAGGTAAGTAAAACCTCAAGCCAATTTCGGGCAGCCGGATCCTGCCGGAGCGCAGCCTTAAGATCTTCGGAGATTCGGTGCAGCAATTTAAGCAGTCAAATCTGCAAATAAAATTGTGGATAGGTATCGCTCACCAAATGAAGGAATGATTACCACAATAGTTTTACCAGCAAACTCATCTCGCTGCGCTACTTGATGCGCAGCCCAAAGAGCTGCCCCAGATGAGAGCCCAGCTAAAATTCCCTCTTTGGTGCCAGCCTCGCGAGCATACTTAACTGAATCATCAGCTGAAGCATCAAAAATTTCATCATAGATTTTTCTATCTAAAACTGGTGGCACAAAGTTTGCTCCGATTCCTTGCAGAGGGTGCTTACCTGGCTCACCGCCATTTAAAATTGGTGAGGCAGCGGGTTCAACACCAAATATTTTTATCGCAGGATTTTTAGATTTTAATAACTGGCCAACTCCAGTAATTGTTCCACCTGTGCCAATACCTGAAACAACTGCAGCAACGCTGCCATCGGTATCACGCCAGATCTCCTCCCCTGTTGTTCGGCGGTGAATATCGGGACCAGCCTCGTTTTCAAATTGGCTAAGGTAGACTGCGCCAGAATCCTTATAGGTCTCAGCTTGCGCTACCGCACCCTTCATTCCTTCTGCAGCTGGGGTAAGAATTAACTCTGCACCAAATGCTTTAAGCAAGGCTTTGCGCTCACTCGACATCGACTCTGGCATAGTCAAAATAGTTTTATATCCACGAGCTGCTCCTACCATCGCAAGTGCGATACCGGTGTTGCCACTTGTTGCCTCCACGATTGTGCCACCAGGCTTTAGCGCACCTGATTTTTCGGCCGCGTCCACCATAGCAATTGCCAAACGATCCTTAACAGTTGAGGTTGGGTTATAAAACTCAAGTTTGGCCAGCACAGTTGCGCTGGAGTTGGTCATAATCTTGTTTAGCTTCACCAACGGGGTGTTGCCAAAGACTTCAGTTATATTGTTATAAATTTTCATTTATTCTCCTTGTAGGTTTGATTTAAATTATTTTTAAGGCAGGTGAAACAGCTGGGCTATGCCCAAGGCAAATACTTTTAATTAGCAGCTAGTTGAGGAAATACGGCCAAAATCAACCACCCGACGACGGGTGAAGAACCAATGCTTAGTTTGAGTCAGGTTCTTTGATGATTGCACCATTGCAAAATTGTAGGAAATGATCTGATTAATTGCTAATTGCGAATGCTTTGCGAGTTGTAAGGCAAGCGTAAAAATTCTTAAGATTCATTCCAATGTGATGTAATCGGCAATCTTCGATCCTTACCAAATGCCCTACTTGAGATCTTTGTCCCTGGTGGATACTGCCGCCTTTTATACTCAGCCCGATCTACCAGCCTAACTACCTTATCGACTAGGGCCGGATCAAAACCGGCAGCAATCGCAGCAGGTCTGCCACCATCTTGATCTATATATATTGCCAAGATCTGATCAAGTGTTGCGTAAGGGGGCAGTGAATCAGAGTCTTTTTGATTTGGTGCCAACTCAGCACTTGGCTCTTTTTCAATTGAGTTAATTGGAATAGGTGGAGTTTGCCCTTGCAAGATCGCTAACTCATTGCGCCATTTTGCCAACTGCCAAACCTGTGTTTTATACAAATCTTTTATTGGCGCAAATCCCCCAACAGCATCGCCATACAAGGTGGAGTAACCAACTGCTAATTCAGATTTATTACCGGTGGCAAGGACTAAATGTCCTTCTTGATTTGATAATCCCATCAAGGTAATCCCCCGCACCCGTGCTTGCAGATTCTCCTCAGCAACTTCAGCCAAATGTAGATTTTCAATTAAGTTTGCCACCATCGGAGTGATCTCAATTATTCGATAATTTAAACCGGTATTTATCGCAAGCTCCTTCGCATCAGCAAGTGAGTGCTCCGATGAGTACTTACTAGGTAGTGCTACCCCATAAACTCGATTACTACCAAGGGCATCAGCTGCTAAGGCTGCAGTCAAAGCTGAATCAATACCGCCAGATAAGCCAAGAATTACTGATTTAAAATTATTTTTCTCCACATAATCACGAAGCCCAACTACTAATCCTTGCCAGATCTCCTCTAGATCTCCCAGCCTTCTAGCCACACCAGATTGCAGCTTCTTATACTTTAAAATTGGTGGGTTAGAGATAATTAAATCTGGATCAGATGAGGTGAGCCTGACATCTAAATCAATCACCATCAACCCATCTTCAAATTGTGGGGCTCTAGCAATTACCTCACCAGTTGGACCAACCACAATTGTGTCGCCATCAAAAACTAAATCATCTTGGCCACCGGTCATATTGACATAGGCGAGTGGTGCGCCAATCTCATTCGCCCGCTTTTGCACTAAAGCTAATCTGGCATCATCTTTATTGATCTCATAGGGCGAGCCATTTGGCACAAGTAATAAGCCAATACTGCGTTTGGTCAGCTCAGCAACTGGGCCACCGCTCTGCCAAATATCCTCACAAATGGCAATTCCAATATCAACACCGCATACTCGAATTACTAATGAGTGATTTCCAGGTGTGAAGTTTCGGTACTCATCAAAGACGCCATAATTTGGCAGATGGTGCTTGATATAGGTGGCAACTATCTCACCGCGGTAAATAACTGCAATGCAGTTTTGTGGCCGCCCAGCATCACTTTGGCCAAGATAGCCAACTAGTAAGGTTAAATCACCATTGCCCTCATTATTAATTCGAGTAGCAAGGGCTCTCACCGCTGCGATTGAAGCGGCTCTAAATGATGGTCGGTTTGCTAAATCCTCAACTGGATATCCGGTTAAGACCATCTCCGGATAGACCACAACTACTGCGCCAGCGTTGGCAGCATCAAAGGCGTACTTTGATATTAGGTCAGAGTTCTTACTTAGATCACCAACAGTTGGGTTGATCTGGGCAAGTGCGATTCTGATCTGTCCGGTCTGGCTCACTTTTCAAGAGTACCTCAGGTGGTGGGATCTTGGCAGTTAAGTTAAACTCATCCCTACCTAGCAAAGACAGGGACCTTATTTATAGGCCTTGATCTAAAAGGAGTAAGTATGAGCAATGCTCAAAGTGTGCGAATCTCGACTGCAGATTTAGCTGCCAAAAAACGATCGGGTGAAAGATTTGCAATGCTGACCTGCTATGAGCAGATCGCTGCGGAGATTTTTGATGCTGCAAATATTCCAGTTTTATTGGTGGGCGACTCTGCTGGTAATAATTTCTTAGGCTTTGAAAACACAATTCCAGTAACTGTTGATGAGCTGATTCCGATGGCCCGGGCGGTGGTTAATTCAAGTAGCAAAGCGATGGTGGTAGCAGATCTGCCATTTGGCTCCTATGAAGCATCCCCAGAGCAGGCATTAAGTACCGGGATAAGATTTTTTAAAGAGGCAAAGGTTGGCGCAGTAAAGCTTGAGGGCGGTGCGAAAGTGGTGCCACAGATTGAGAAGTTAATTGCAGCTGGCATTCCAGTGATGGGACATCTTGGTCTGACCCCACAATCAGTCCATACTCTTGGCGGTTTTAAGGTGCAAGGACGCGGTGATGATGGGCAAGTAATCATTAATGATGCCAAAGCATTGGCAGCAGCTGGGGTTTTTGCCATCGTATTGGAGGCGATCCCTGCGCAACTGGCAAAGCAGATAACCACCGCTATTTCCATTCCTACCATTGGCATTGGCGCTGGGGTTGATTGCGATGGCCAGGTTTTAGTTTGGACAGATCTAATGGGATTAACCGCCAAGATGCCAAAACTTGCGAAGGCGTACCGAAATATGCGCAAAGAGATGAACGATGCGGTGAGTGAGTTTGCCGCAGATGTAGCAGCGGGTAGATTTCCTACTGCAGAACAAAGCTTTAACTAATCAAATATCTGCTGGGGGGCTTTTGAAAGCAAATCTGGCAATAGATTTTTCACCCCTGAAGCGGTATCCAGATTTTCGCCGGCTATGGCTATCTGGATTAATTACTTACTTTGGTTCAATGTTCACCTATGTGGCTCTGCCCTTTCAGGTAAAGGAGCTAACTAACTCCTATCTAGCAGTTGGCTTAATTGGCTTGGTGGAGATTATTCCGTTGGTAGTTTTTGGTCTCTACGGCGGGGTGTTGGCAGATCATATGGATCGCAAAAAGATGATCTGGGCAACAGAGTTTGCCTCATTATTTTTATCTGCAATATTGTTATTTAACGCTCTGCTACCAGAGCCAAAATTAGCCCTGATCTATATTGTGGCCGCACTCTTTTCAGCAGTTGATGGTTTGCAGCGGCCAAGTGCGGATGCGATTCTGCCCAGATTAGTTGAACATAAAGATCTGCCAGCAGCAAGTGCGTTAATGAGTTTGCGCTGGCAGATTGGCATGGTCGCTGGGCCAGCATTAGCCGGAGTTTTAATCTCAGTAGCAGGAGTACCAGCTGGGTACATCTTGGACATTCTTACCTACTTTTTATCCTTAGCAATATTGATCCGAGTTAGAAGTGTGCCGCCAATTGAGGTCAATGAAAAACCAGCATTTTCTAGTTTGGTGGCAGGGGTTAAATACGCCACCAGCCGCAAGGATTTAATGGGTACTTATCTAGTGGATCTCTCTGCGATGTTTTTTGCAATGCCAACTGCGCTATTTCCGTTTTGGGCAGATCAGGTAAATGCACCATGGGCGCTTGGTTTCTTTTACGCCGCCGGCACTATCGGCTCATTGCTAGTAACAGTGACTAGTGGTTGGGTTAAAAGCTATACCAAACATGGCCGGGCAATATTTTTAGCAGCCCTTGGGTGGGGGGTAGCAATTACCTTGGCTGGCTTAGTAAATAATCTGGCACTGATTTTGCTTTTTCTAATCTTGGCTGGTGCCTCCGACATGATCTCGGCGCTATTTCGCTCAGTTCTTTGGAATCAATCCATTCCAGATGAGTTTCGTGGCAGATTAGCTGGTGTTGAACTTATCTCTTACTCAGTTGGACCATTAGGTGGGCAAACTCGCGCTGGTTTTACCGCCGAACGCACCTCACTTCGCACCTCAGTGGTCTCAGGTGGCTTACTTTGCATTGGTTTTGTCTGTTTTTTCACCGCATTACTGCCAGATTTTCGAAAATATGACAGTCAAACCAATAAATTTGCAATTTCAGAGGCAAAAAAACGAAAAACTGCACCAAATAATTAACTCACCAGTATTTTTCTCAAATTATGAGTAATAAACTCCATAATTTTTTTGAAAACTGGCATAAAAATCTAATTAAATAAAGTTGCGACACGCTTCATATTTTTTGCCAAATGAGTGGATTCTTTTCCTATTTAGTGCCACGCTTATCCTTGAAACAGGTTCGGTGACGGATCGAACCACTTTGATAGGAGAAATACGTGGCTGCAAAGCGTCGTAAGAAAGCAGCAAAAGCTGCACCAAAGCGTCGTCGTCGTAAGGCAGCAAAAGCTGCTCCAAAGCGTCGTCGTCGTAAGGCAGCAAAAGCTGCTCCAAAGCGTCGTCGTCGTCGTAAGGCAGCAAAAGCTGCTCCAAAGCGTCGTCGTCGTCGTAAGAAGGCGTAACGAACAATCTTTATTAAAAAACCCCGCCGGTCAAATGGCGGGGTTTTTTATTGCCAATAATTAATTGAAGAAAAGATTAGGCTAACCCCCTTATGCGAAGCGGCTTAGACCTTAAACATATTGATCCAACCATCCGCCCCCAAGATGATCTATTTCGATTTATGAATGGCACCTGGCTCAAGGAGTCAAAAATCCCAGAGGATCGAGCCAGCGATGGTGCTTTTTATCAGCTTTTTCAACAGGCTGAAAAACAGGTTAAGCAGATAATTCTTGACCAAGCAAATAGCAAAGCGCCGACTGGCAGCATTGCCCAAAAAATTGGCGATTTATATAACACCTATATGGATGAGGAGCAGATTGAAAAGGATGGCCTCACCCCGATTGCAAAAGATCTAGCAGCTGCGCAAACATTTAAAACTGCAACAGAGTTTTTTGAATTACTTGGCAGATTTGAATTAGAGGGATTGTCTGGTCTCTTCTACTCCTATGTATCAACTGATGACAAGGACTCATCAAAAAACATTTTATATGTTGGTCAATCTGCTCTATCACTACCGGATGAGGCTTACTACCGCGAAGAGCAGTATGCAGATATCAGAGCCGCCTTTATCGCGCATGTAAAAAAGATGTTTGAACTTGCTGGAATTGATAGGGCGCAGCAGCGAGCTGATGATCTATTAGCACTTGAAACCCAGATCGCATCCCATCATTGGAATCAGGTGAAGGATCGAGATGCGATCCTTACCTACAACAAGATGAGCTTTACTCAGCTGACTGAAATTACCCCAGCATTTAATTGGCCAATCTGGATTGAAAGATCACAAACCCCACCTGCGGTATTGGCAGAGTTAATTGTTCGCCAGCCCTCCTACTTTTCGGGGCTGGATAAATTATTGGCAGATTTTGATCTAGAAAAATGGCGTACCTGGCTCACCTGGCATCTGTTATCGGGGGCGAGTCCGTATTTAAGCTCACCCTTTGTCAATGAGAACTTCGCATTTTACGCAACCACCTTATCTGGCATACCTAAGTTAAAAGAGCGGTGGAAGCGTGCAGTGGCCTTAGTTGAAGGGGCGTTAGGGGAGGCGGTGGGTGAGATTTATGTCCAGCGCCAATTTGGCGCATCTGCCAAGGAGCGAATGGTTGATTTGGTAAAAAATCTAATTCAGGCATACCGCATTAGCATCCAATCTTTAGATTGGATGAGTCAGGAAACAAAAGAAAAAGCCTTTATTAAGTTGGAAAAGTTCACCCCCAAGATTGGCTACCCAGATAAGTGGCGGGATTACACAAAGTTAACCATTACCAAAGGTGATCTGCTGGGAAATCTTGAGCGGATCGCAAAATTCTCTGCTGATTATGAGTATGCCAAGATTGGCAAACCAGTTGATAAAACTGAATGGCATATGACCCCGCAAACAGTAAATGCTTATTACAACCCAGGGATGAATGAGATTGTCTTCCCAGCTGGAATATTGCAGCCACCGTTTTTTGATGTGCTGGCTGAAGATGATGCTACTAATTACGGCGGAATTGGTGCGGTAATTGGTCATGAAATCGGTCATGGCTTTGATGATCAGGGCTCCAAATATGATGGCGATGGCAACTTAGTAGATTGGTGGAATGATAAAGATCGAAGTGAGTTTGAAAAGCGAACCAATAAATTAATTGATCAGTACAACCAACTCTCCCCAACCGACGCTCCAGAGGTGAAGGTCAATGGCGCACTGACGGTGGGTGAAAATATTGGCGATCTGGGTGGGCTAACCATTGCCTACAAGGCTTATGAGATCTCATTGAAGGGTGCTAAGCCCCCGGAAATTGATGGTTACAGCGGCTTTCAAAGATTCTTTTTAGGCTGGGCTCAATCTTGGCGAGGTAAGTATCGAAGCGAAGAGGTTAAACGGCGCATCGCTACTGATCCTCACTCCCCTGATGAGTTTAGATGTAATCAGATTGTGGCAAATTTAGATGAGTTTTATGAGGCCTTTTCAGTTGCTAACAATGACAAACACTTTATGCCAGTTGGTGAGCGGGTAAGGATCTGGTAATTACTCCGGAAAGTGGCAGGCGACCTGAGATTTTCCAACAGTTAATAACTCTGGTGTCTTACTGCGGCAAACCTCTTGTACTTTCCAGCACCTCGTATTAAATACACAACCTGCCGGTGGATTAATTGGTGAAGGTAGATCTCCTTTAAGAATTATTCGCTCCCGATTTCGTTCACCCCGTGGATCTGGCTGCGGCACCGCAGATAACAGGGCTGTGGTGTAAGGATGATGTGGTGCGGTGAATAAATCCTCAGTCTTAGCTAGCTCCATAATCTTGCCCAAATACATAACTGCTACCCGATCTGAGATGTGCTGAACAACGGAAAGATTGTGGGCAATAAAAACAATTGAGATGCCATCGGCCTTTTGCAGATCATCGATTAGGTTGATTACCTGGGCTTGGATGGAAACATCTAGGGCAGATACTGGCTCATCAGCCACGATTAACTTAGGTTTTAAAGCTATAGCTCTGGCAATTCCAATTCGCTGCCGTTGGCCACCAGAGAACTCGTGAGGGTAGCGGTTGTAATGCTCAGGATTTAATCCCACCCGCTCCATTAATGCTGATACCTCATTTCTTACTCCACCAGCAGGTGTCACCTTTTGAATCTCAAATGGGGCCGAGATTATCTTGCCCACAGTTTGTCGTGGATTTAGCGCCGAAAATGGATCTTGAAAGATGATCTGCATCTGCGACCGCAGCGGAGTCATTAACCCTGGGCGTAATTTAGTTATATCTTGACCTTCAAAAATAATTTCACCTGCGGTTGGTTCAATTAACTTTAAAATAGTTCTACCTGCGGTGGTCTTACCGCAGCCTGATTCACCAACTAGGCCAAAGGTTTCACCCTTCATCAAATCAAAAGAGATGCCATCAACCGCCTTAACTTGCAGCTTTTGTTTTTTGAAGCCAACATTTCTTGAGGTTGGAAAGTACTTCTGCAGGTTTCGAACACTTAATAGTGGAGTACTCATTATGCACGCGCCCCTTTGATCTCCGCCGCAAATAATTTATCTCGCTTCTCCTCTGGCACATGACACCTTGATTTATGTGACTCAGTTACACCGATTAGATCAGGTCTCACAGATTCACAACTTCCGGCTGGAGCAAGTGAGGTGTACTCACATCTTGGGGCAAAGGCGCATGCCTTTGGCAGATTGATTAGTGATGGCGGCTGACCTGGAATGGCTTTTAATCTTTCAGAGTTTTTTGCACCCATTTTGGGAACAGATTTAAGTAAACCAAGTGTGTAGGGAGCGTGTGGTGAATAGAAAATATCATCAACATCACCCTGCTCCACCATGCGACCGGCATACATGACTGAGACTCGATCTGCTACCTGTGCTACAACACCTAAGTCATGAGTAATCAGCAAAATTCCCATATTTGATTTCTTCTGTAAATCTTTTAGTAATTGCAAGATCTGTGCCTGCACCGTCACATCAAGTGCAGTAGTTGGCTCATCAGCAATTAACAGCGCTGGATCATTCATCAATGCCATTGCAATCATTACCCGCTGGCGCATACCACCGGAGAATTGGTGCGGATACTCTCGCGCCCGCATTTGGGGCTCAGAGATACCAACTAATTCCAGCATCTCAATCGCTTTTTTATTAGCTGCCTCTTTTTTACCAGGGTGATGAACTAAATAGGCCTCCGCTAATTGTGAGCCAATCTTGTAGTAGGGGTGCAGTGAAGACATTGGATCTTGAAAGATCATTGAAACTACCCGGCCACGATAACCTCGAATTTTATCTAGTGGGGCTGAAACAATATCCAAACTCTCATCTTTATCCTTGACCATAATTGAGCCGGATATCTGGGTTACCTTAGGATTGTGTAGACCAATTACCGATAGGGATGTAACAGTTTTTCCAGAGCCTGATTCACCAACAATCGCCACCGTCTCACCTGGAGCAACAGTTAACGAGACACCATCTACCGCATTAACAAAGCCGTCATTAGTTGGAAAGGTGACCTTTAGATCATTAATCTCAAGTAGGTTTTTCACTTCATTCTCACCCTAGGATCTAAATACCCATAGGCGATATCAACAATTAGGTTCATCATGATCACCACAGTTGCGGCCAAAATTGTGGTTGCCAACACTACCGATAGATCAAACTCATAGACTGCTTGTAAGGTCATTCGACCTAAACCGGGTAAATTAAAAATTGATTCAGTAATGATTGCACCACCTATTAATCCAGCAATATCTAGGCCAGCACTGGTGGTAATTGGTGCCAGCACCGCGCGCATCGTGTGCTTAAGTAGAACTACTCTTTCACTTAAACCTTTAGCTCTGGCAGTTCTAATGTAATCCTCGCCCAATGTTTCAAGCACTGTTGCCCTGGTAAATCTGGTGTAAAAGGCGGCATATAAAATTGCCAGCGTAATCCACGGCAGTATGAAGTACTGGAAGTATTTAACTGGGTCATCAAGAAGTGAGATATACCCACTTAAACTTAATGGCACAATTTTCCACTTAATAGTTACATAAATTAAAAAGAATAACCCGGTAACAAATGTTGGCATCGAAGTGCCAAGCAGCACAAATACAGTACTAATTGTATCTGGCCAACGACCACGAAAATTAGCGGCAAGTAAGCCAAGTCCAACTCCAACGATAATCCAAATAATAAATGCACCAATAGCAAGGTTAATAGTTATCGGCAGCGCCTCTTTTAGCATATCGCTCACGCACATGTTCTCATTAAATGAGTAACCAAAACTTGGGGCGGGACAGGTAAACTCAGCACTTCCTGCGCCATATGTTCTGCCTAGAAATATTCCTGATAAAAATAACCAGTACTGCTCCCAAAGTGGTTTATCAAAACCTAATTTAACGCGATTTGCCTCCACGATTGCTGGTGTGCACTTTTGACCACAGGTAAGGGCAGCTGGATCAAATGGCAAAATTGAGAATACTCCGTAAACCACCACCGAGACTAGTAAAAGAGTTAATACGGCGAAGTATGCCCGACGCAATACAAATCTTGGCATTTTTTTACTTCCCCTTAATCAAATTTAATAATTTAAGCCTAGCGTAAGTAAATAGGACTCGCATTGCTGCGAGTCCTATTTAACTATTTATACGGGTGATGAATTATTGATTAATCCAAAGTTTTCCGTATGCAAGGTTTCCTTGTGGAACCCAGAAGAAGACGTTTGAAACAGCAGATCCCCAAACCTCTTGTGCCTTACCAAACAATGTTGGTAGAACCCAGAAGTTCTTCATCGCTTCTTTGTCTAATTCCTTCCAAAGTGCAGCTTGCTTCTTACGATCAGTTGTCTTCATCGCAAGATTTACCTTGTCCTCAAAGGCCTTGTAAGCAGGATCCTTTGAGTTTTGGCTTAGGTTAAATCCACCCGCTGTTGTAAATAGCTCTGGAATAACTGTTGAGGCATTTGCCCAGTCAGCTCCCCAGCCAGAGGTTGATAGATCACTCTGTTTTGTAGCATCCATAACAGTTGGGTAGTAACCACTCTTGATCAAGTTATAACTGATCTTAATTCCGACTCGGGCAAATGCTGCCACGTTGATTGGAATAGTGTCGTTATCACTTGCAGATGGACGGCCATCAATAACAATGCCAGTCTCAGTAGCTTTCTTGTAATCAGCAGGACACTTGGTCTTTGCTGTATCCATTAAAGCTTGAGCCTTAGCCACGTTACCAGATGGTTTAAATCCAGTCGTTGCATCTAAAACATCAGCAGTGTTCTTGTAATCAGATGGTCCAACAACCTTAGTTGCCTCGAAATCTGTTGCAAGAAGTGGGCTAATTACACCGGTTGCATATGAACCTGCATAATCTGGACCGCCTGCGTAATCAAGTAGCGCCTTAGCATCACGTGCGTAGTACATAGCCTGACGGATCTCCATGCAAGGCATCTTGACAAGGTTAAATGCCAAGTAGCGAGCATAAGGGTCAGAGTTATTCATACGACGGTCTGCAAATTTTGCATCCTTGAAGAATTTGTCGCGGTTGGTTGGAAGTGGTCCACCAAAGTTAACAGCGTTTGGAATTGAATCTTCAAACATAATCTGATCGATTACTTCTTCATCCAAACCGAATTGGATAATTACCTCATCTGGATATGGTGTACGAACGGAGTCAGATGACTTCTTCCACTTAGCATTGCGGACCAAACGAAGTTGAGTATTGCTATTCTCAACAATCTTGTATGGGCCAGTTGCCTGTGGGTTAAGGTCATACTTATCGCCAGTGTCTAACTTCTTTTGCACTGGAGAAATAACTCCATAAGTTGCAAGATAGTTAAAGTCAGCGATTGACTTATTTAAATTAAAGGTGATGGTGCTTCCCTTACAAGTTACGGCCTTGTTAAACGCAGCCACACCAGCTGGTGTGTTCTTATAAGGACCGGTGTAAGTTGAAGTTCCATCAGCATTTTTTGGAATATCAAGCCAAGATTGCAAGTAAGCAGGTCCGTCGTTGATGACATCAGTTGCAAATACTCGTGAGGTTCCATATTTAACATGCTCACAGGTAATTGCTACGCCATCTTCAAACGTGCTTCCTGGACGTAGAGTGAACTTCCAAGTCTTTGCTTCATTGCTCGGTACACCAGTATTGGTAGCAAGATCTGGAACAAGTGTTGTTCCCTTCTCACCTGGAACTGGATTGTAAGCAACCAGCGTACGAGTATGGAATGAGTTCATGAACGCTAGATCACGGCCAGTATAAATTCTGGATGGATCGTAGTGATCAAGACGTGGGGTGTGCTCTAGAAAATAAAGCGTTCCGCCCGCCTTTGGTGTTGCTGCATTTGCTGAAGATGTTGCGCCAACAGTAATTACTGTGCTGACGAGTGCACCTGCAGACAATGCTGCTAGCACGCGAGTGCTAATTGCATTTTTACGCATTAAATCCTCCTAGGGGATTTGTGGGCTTTTGCCCTGTGGTAAATCTTGGCATTTCTACCCCGTTTTGGGTAGTGGAAGACTTAAATCAATCCCAAATCCAAGGGGTGATAAGGCGATATAACTTTATTTGCCTTAATTTTAAGTAGGAATATAACGTTTTTGTTAGCGTTCAGATCTTGGATCTAGCGCATCGCGAAGCGCATCACCCACCAGGTTAAAGGCAAGTACTACCA
>SHVD01000024.1 GCA_009691185.1 Candidatus Nanopelagicaceae bacterium
ATGGCAATACTGCTATCGCCATAATCAATTTAAGAAATGCCCTTTCTACTGGCACTGACCCAGTTTTG
The DNA here is from genome assembly GCA_009691185.1 of Candidatus Nanopelagicaceae bacterium. Taxonomy (GTDB): domain Bacteria; phylum Actinomycetota; class Actinomycetes; order Nanopelagicales; family Nanopelagicaceae; genus Nanopelagicus. The sequence continues at coordinate 69 of SHVD01000024.1, forward strand.
ATTGTCAGCGCACTGGCTGCTTCGTTTCGAACCCTCGCAAAAGTTTCTGGTGAGTCTCGCAGTGTTAAATCTTATGAGTTAGCACAAACTTTGGCATTACCACCTTGGCAGATTGATAAAGCGCGTAGGCAGTTAATTGGCTGGAGTGATAATGCAATGGCAAGAGCGGTGATAGCAATCGCAGGTGCTGATGCTGATATTAAAGGCGCTGCTGCAGATCCAAAATACGCCCTAGAGAGGGCAATAATGACGGTCTGTGCCGCCAGAGGTAGTAAGTGATCATGCTCAGTTTGAGCGTAATGGCCCTGCGCTGATATCCTTCCGATCTTACTTAAATGTGCATTTAATAAAATTCACGAGAAAAGGTAGTTAACAGTGGCAAACATCAAGTCTCAGATCAAACGTATTCGTACCAACAATAAGGCGCAGGATCGCAATAAGGCCTATCGATCAGCTTTGCGCACTGCAATACGTAGATTTCGTGATGCGATTTCATCTGGTGATGCCGCAAAGATTAAAACTGAATTTAATGATGCATCTCGTTCATTAGATATGGCTGTTTCAAAAGGTGTAATTCATGCCAATAATGCAGCTAATAAAAAGTCAGCTATGGCTAAGTTAGCCAACAAAGCTGGCGTTCGTTAATTTTCTAGAAACTGCGAAGGCATAAATGCCTGCTATCTCGATTGCTAAGGCACCTCAACCTGCTGCCACAAATCCTGAACAAATAAGAAACTTTTGCATCATTGCCCATATTGATCATGGTAAATCTACATTGGCTGATCGGATGCTTGGGATTACAGGCGTGGTTGAAGACCGGAATATGCGAGCACAATATTTAGATCGCATGGATATTGAACGTGAACGTGGGATCACCATAAAAAGTCAAGCGGTGAGATTGCCATGGAGATCAGGTATTGATGGCAAAGATTACATATTAAATATGATTGATACTCCTGGGCACGTGGACTTTACCTACGAGGTATCTCGCTCATTGGCTGCGTGCGAAGGTGCAATCTTGCTGGTTGATTGTGCGCAAGGAATTGAAGCACAGACCTTAGCTAATCTTTATTTAGCAATGGAGAATAATCTAACAATTATCCCAGTATTAAATAAAATTGATTTACCAGCCGCTCGACCAGACAAGTTTGCGATAGAACTTGCAAACTTAATTGGTTGTAAACCAGAAGACTGCCTACGAGTATCTGGAAAAACTGGGGAAGGTGTTGTCGAACTACTAGACCAAGTGGTTAAGCAATTACCACCTCCGATTGGTGACGCAAAAGCGCCAACTAGAGCCTTAATTTTTGATTCAGTTTATGACTCATATCGTGGTGTTGTTACCTATGTAAGAGTGATGGATGGACATCTTTCGCCAAGAGATCAGATCCAAATGTATTCAACAGGTGTGCGTCATGAAATGCTAGAGGTGGGAGTGATATCACCAGAGCCAGTTGCGAGCAATGGTTTAGGTGTTGGTGAGGTAGGTTATTTAATAACTGGAGTAAAAGATGTTCGTCAATCAAGAGTTGGCGACACAGTCACTACCTATGACAATCCAGCAAAGGTTGCATTAGCTGGATATAAAAATCCAAAGCCAATGGTTTTTTCAGGTTTATTTCCACTAGATGGTGCTGAATACCCAATGTTGCGAGAGGCTTTAGATAAATTACAACTCAATGATGCAGCACTTGTTTTTGAACCGGAATCATCAGCTGCATTAGGTTTTGGGTTTCGGTGCGGATTCCTTGGGTTGTTACATATGGAGATCGTTAGAGAAAGATTAGAACGTGAAGCCGGCCTTACCTTAATCTCAACTGCCCCAAGCGTGGTTTATAACCTCACATTAGAGGATGGAAAACAACTAGTAGTTACCAACCCATCAGAGTATCCAGATGGAAAAATTTCTGAGGTTCAAGAGCCAATTGTGAAAGCAACAATCTTGGCACCCAGTGAGTTTATTGGCACGATTATGGAGCTTTGCCAACAGCGCAGAGGTGTGCAAAAAGGAATGGATTACTTATCTGAGGATCGAATTGAAATTCGCTACACCTTGCCACTTGCAGAGATCGTCTTTGACTTTTTTGATCAACTTAAATCCAGAACCCGAGGGTATGCCTCATTAGATTATGAACCAATTGGTGAAGAACCAGGTGATCTAGTAAAGGTGGATATCCTGCTGCAAGGTGAAAAAGTGGATGCATTTAGTCAGATTGTGCATCGCGACAAAGCTTATTCATATGGTGTGAAGATGACTGAAAAGTTAAAAGAATTAATACCGCGCCAACAATTTGAGGTGCCCATTCAAGCAGCGATTGGGGCAAAAATTATTGCCCGCGAAAACATAAGAGCTATTCGTAAAGATGTATTGGCAAAGTGTTACGGCGGAGATATAACTAGGAAACGTAAACTTCTTGAAAAGCAAAAAGAAGGAAAGAAAAGGATGAAAATGGTTGGGCGAGTAGAGGTGCCGCAGGAAGCATTCATCGCTGCTCTTACGACAGATTCAGACAAAGTGAGTGAAAAGAAAAAGTAAGTGAATCTTGCCTTTTATATCCATATCCCATACTGCATCAAAAGGTGTGGCTACTGTGATTTTAATACTTATACACCAGGTGAATTACAAATAACCACTGGGTTAAATGATATATCGAACTCTTATATAGATCTTTTAATTAAAGAAATTCAGTTTGCAAGAGCCGAAGTTGGTGAAAATGTCACCGTTCCTTCTATCTTTTTTGGTGGCGGGACCCCATCACTTATGCAAGCAAGTGATATAGGCCGAGTAATTTCAACTATCAAAAATGGATTCAATTTATCTGCAGAGGCTGAGATAACTATGGAGTGTAATCCAGATACTGTAAGTAAAGAATCTCTAACTCAGTTCAAAGAAGTAGGAGTAAATAGACTTTCATTTGGTATGCAATCTGCAGTGAAACATGTGCTAGAAACCTTAGATAGAACTCATAATCCAGATAATTTATTACAGGCGACAAATTGGGCAGATCAGATTGGCTTTAAAGAAATTTCAGTTGATTTAATTTACGGCACACCAGGTGAAAGTATCTCTGACTGGCAAACTTCAATTGATTCAGCACTTTCGCTACCAATTACCCATATATCGGCTTACGCTTTAATTGTTGAGGAGGGCACCAAGTTAGCCGCGCAAATTAAACGCGGTCAAGTTAACCCAGTCGATGATGATTTAGCCGCTGAAAAGTATTTAATTGCTGATCAAGCCTTCACATCTGCCGGTTTTGATTGGTATGAACTAAGTAACTGGGCTAAGCCAAATTCAGCCAGTAAACATAATTTGGCTTATTGGTTAGGCGATAATTGGTGGGGAGCAGGTCCTGGAGCGCATTCGCATTTAAACGGTAGGAGATTTTGGAATGTAAAGCATCCCAATCTATATAAGGAAAAAATTGAATCAAACCAATCACCAATTGCAGGGTCAGAATCTTTAGAGGAATTACAGAGAGAAAGTGAACGCTTGATGCTTTCATTAAGATTACCTACTGGCGTGGCTAAAAAAACTTTAAATGAGCAGCAACTGTTGGAATTATCAGAGTATGTAGAAAGTGGTCATTTGGATCAATCAAATTGGAATGAGGGCCGAGCAACCCTGACCGTAGATGGCCGGCTTATCGCCGACCGAATTCTGCGTAAAATCCTCTTGTAGTAGCGTTGTCATATGAGTAACACGATGCCTGGGCGACAACTTGAAATTCTTAAAGCAATTGTTGATGAGTACGTGGCTACCGAGGAGCCGGTTGGCTCAAAAACCTTAGCTGCCCGCTCTGGCTTGGGTGTTTCACCTGCAACGATACGAAATGAGATGGCAGTTTTAGAAGATGCTGGATTGATTACGCAACCACATACTAGTGCTGGCCGAATCCCAACAAATAAAGGGTATCGAGTATTTGTTGATCAACTTGCTGAGGTAAAGCCACTCTCGACACCAGAGCGTAAGGCGATTGAAAATTTTCTAGACGGTGCAACCGATTTAGATGATGTTATATCCAGAACAGTTCGCTTGCTAGCACAAGTAACTAAACAAGTTGCGGTAGTTCAGTACCCATCACTAATCAAAGCAAATGTCCACCATATTGAGTTAGTACTACTAAATCCCAATCGAATAATGATCGTTTTGATAACTGATACTGGACGGGTAGAACAAAAAATGGTGGAATTGATATTTGAAATTACTGAAAATAGCCTTTCAGATCTTCACAAGAAAGTAAATTTAGTAATTGCTAAGCAATCGTTATCAAATGTCGCGAGCCGGATGGAAAATTTTTCATCAAACTATCGTGGGAATGATAAATCTAACGTAGTGGTTATCATTGCAACTTTGATCGAAATGGCCATTGAGCACCCGGAGGAAAAGGTTGTACTAGCAGGGGCATCAAACTTGGCCAGAGCAAATCAAGATTTATCAAATAGTATTCATCCAATTTTAGAGGCACTAGAAGAGCAGGTTGTCTTATTAAGGCTTTTATCTGGTGCTGACGCTTCGGTAAAGGTGCAGATAGGTGATGAACAAAGTGAAAAAAGCTTGCGTAAAACTAGTCTAGTAAAAGTTGGTTATGCCGATATTGGAGCTCTCGGAATTTTAGGACCAACTCGTATGGATTATGCCGCTTCAATCTCGGCAGTAAACGCTGTTGCTAATTACGTTGGAAGTTTCTTGACGGAGAACAAGTAGAAGATGGCTGATCTGTATGAAACCCTTGGCGTTGATAGAGATGCCAGCTTTGATGAGATAAAAAAGGCTTATCGTAAATTAGCTCGTAATTATCATCCTGATGTGAATCCTGATCCAAAAATGGCAGGTAAGTTCAAAGAAATAACTGCTGCTTATGAAGTGCTTAGTGATCCAGATAAACGACAAAATTATGATATCGGTGGTAATGGGTTTGGCGGCGGGTTTTCAAATGCTGGTTTCGGATTTGGTGACATTATGGATGTTTTTTTTGGTGGTGGCCAGCAACGTGGTCCTCGGCCAAGAAACAGACCAGGTCAAGATGCACTTCTTAGGGTTGAAGTTAATTTAAAAGAGGCAACATTTGGGTGCGATCGTGATTTAAATGTAGATACGGCAGTGATCTGTACAAAATGTGGCGGTAGTGGTTGTGCCAATAACTCAAGACCAAGGACATGCGATATTTGCAAAGGCAGAGGCGAGACACAACAAGTTGCTCGATCTATTTTGGGTCAAGTAATGACTAGCAGACCATGTGCAAGTTGTCAGGGTTTTGGCTCTGTAATATCAGATCCATGCACTGAATGTGCTGGTGATGGCAGAGTGAGATCTCGTAAAACTATTCCAGTAAAAATACCAGCAGGTGTTGAAACTGGTAATCGAATCCAATTAAGTGGTCAAGGTGAGGTTGGTCCTGGCGGTGGGACTCCGGGGGATTTATATATTGAAATAGTTGAACTTGCACATGAATTTCTAATTAGGGAAGAGAATAACTTACATATATCAATAGCAGTACCGATGACATCTGCAGCACTGGGTACTGAAGTTATTATTGAAACCTTCGATGGACCACAAAAAGTGGAAATTAAAGAGGGCACCCAGAGCGGTTCAGTAATTGTATTGAAAGGTTTAGGAGTTACCAAATTACGAGGGGCTAGCAGAGGTGATCTCGTTGTTCATATCGAAGTAAATATTCCAGGAAAAGTCAGTAAAGAGCAGAGTGAATTGTTGAAGAAATTTGCGCAGCTCAGAAACGAAAGCGCCGATAAAGTAGAGATTCACACCAATAAAGATCAAGGTTTTTTTAGTAAAGTTAGAAATGCCTTTCGCTAGTGTTAACTCTATTTTTTGTTGATCAATTGAGCTCTGGTAGCACCCAAGAAATTGATAAAGAGGATGCGCATCATGCGGTGAAAGTGCTTCGGCTAAATATTGGCGAAAAGATTAAAATATCTGATGGAGAAAGTAACTGGGTTTCAGGTCCTATTGTCCAAATAAGTAAGAAGGCTTTAGAAATTTCAATTACTGAGCGGGGCATAGAATCATCCAATAAACCAGAGTTGATCCTGGTTCAAGCTATTACAAAATCAGATCGCAACAAGGAGATGCTTGAGTTGATCACAGCCGCAGGAGTCGACCAAGTTATTCCATGGCAAGCAGAGCGATCAATCAGTAAATGGCAAGATGATTCAGAGCGTAAGTGGCTTATAACCATAAAAGAGTCATGCAAACAATCTAGAAGGGTTAAGGTGCCACGCCTTAGGCAGGTTATGAACACCACTGGCCTGGCTAAGGAATTTAACAGTAAAAATCTTGGATTAGTTTTTCATGAGAGCGGCCAAGTAAAATTTGCAGATGCACAAATTAGTTCCAATTTGGATGCTGTCTATCTAATCATTGGCCCAGAAGGAGGAATTACAGATAATGAGCTATCAATATTTCAGAGTGCTGGCTCTATGATCCTCCGATTAGGCCCAACCGTACTTCGATCAGCGCATGCTGGATTTGCAGCACTTGCCGCGGTACAAACAAAATTAGGTAGGTGGTAATTATGGATTGCCTATTTTGCAAAATTGTTGCCAATGAGATTCCTGCAGCAATAGTTAAAAAGACTAAAGTTTTTACAGCATTCAAAGATATTACGCCACAGGCACCGACTCACATTTTAATTATTCCAAATCAGCACTATGAAAATATGGCTGCGGTGGCAGATGCTGATTCCCAACTAGCTGGTGAGATTTTCAGGGCAGCTGGTGAGATTGCAGCAGAAATTGGATTGGATAGTTATCGTATGAATATAAACACAGGTGCAGGGGCAGGACAATCAGTTTTCCACGCTCATCTTCATCTGCTTGGTGGTAGGTCATTCGCTTGGCCACCAGGTTAAATATAGAATTCTCGTAATGGATCCGATCGTTATAAAAGTACCAGCTGCATTTGCTATGGTCACACTTGTTGGGCCGGCTGATTCATATCTTAGAATTTTGGAGAATCATTTTCCACAGTTGGCAATTACTGTGCGGGGGAATGAAATTTATGTAAAAGGTGAAATTGAACAATCAAAGCAATTTGTTGGTTTAGTTGAGGAATTGATTGCTATTTTAAGAAGCGGTCAGAATTTAAATGCAGATATGGTGCGTAGATCTATCGGAATGATCAAGCAAGATCCAGCCGAACACCCAGCTGAGGTCCTTTCGCTTAATATTTTGAGCAATCGTGGCAAAACTATTCGCCCAAAGACGGCAAATCAAAAGAAGTATGTTGATGCGATTGACTCCAACATAATCACCTTTGGTATTGGTCCTGCTGGATCGGGCAAAACTTATTTGGCAATGGCCAAAGCTATACAGTCCTTACAGGCCAAGCAGGTGAATCGAATAATTTTGACAAGGCCAGCGGTTGAAGCAGGCGAGCGACTTGGATTCTTACCCGGAACATTGCATGAAAAAATTGATCCATACCTTCGTCCATTATTTGACGCCCTGCATGAGATGATTGATCAAGATGCTATTCCACGACTGATGAGCACCGGAGTGATTGAGGTTGCCCCCCTTGCTTATATGCGGGGAAGAACTTTGAATGATGCATTTATTATTTTAGATGAGGCCCAAAATACAACTGCAGAGCAAATGAAAATGTTCTTAACCAGATTGGGTTTTGGATCAAAAATGGTGGTTACAGGTGATGTTACACAAGTTGATTTACCAAACAACTCACAATCAGGACTTAAAATTGTGCAAGATATTTTGAAAGATGTAGATGATATTTCATTTATGTATCTAACAGCTGAAGATGTTGTCAGAAATAGATTAGTTGGAGATATCGTTACCGCATACGGAGAGTGGGATGAGAATATTTCTAAATCAACATTTCCTATACGAAGCGGTAAGGGTGATCGTTAATTATTCAGGGATTACCTTGAATAAGCATCTATGAAAATTGAATTAGTTAATAACTCCACTGGTAAATGTGATGAAACAGCCATAATCTCTATTGCTAAATTTGCATTAATAGAGAGTGGCATTCACCCAGATTCAGAGTTAAGCATCCAAGTAGTTACCGAAGAGATTATGTCTGATCTACACATGAAGTGGATGAATCTGCCAGGACCAACAGATGTTCTCTCATTTGCAATGGATGAAATGAAACCTAATTCAGCAGCAAATGGTCCAGGCATTGTTGGTGATCTTGTTTTGTGTCCAAGCTATGCTAAAAACAATGGTAAACAATCATTAGATAAAGAGTTAGAGCTGTTAACAGTTCATGGAGTCCTACATTTACTTGGGTATGATCATGAAGAAGAAAATGAGGAAGTCGTAATGTTTACTTTACAAGATGAAATTCTGAAAAAATGGCGGTTATTAGTGTGATGATTTTAACTCTATTTATAGTTGTACTGCTTTTATTTTTCGCAGGTTTTTTAGCTGGTAGTGAATCGGCCTTGACCTCATTATCAAGATTGCTAATTGAGCAACTAGTTGAAGATAATTCAAAGTATAAAAAGCGCTTTGATAGGTTTGTTGAAAATCCTGCCAGGTACTTAAATGTCTTACTGCTTGTTCGAAAAAGCTGCGAACTAACCGCCACCGCATTAGTTGCAACGGCATTTGTGGAGAGGGCATCAAATAAAGGATTTGCCCTAACTCAAGCTATCGTGCTTATGGTCGCAATCTCATACGTTATTGTTGGTGTAGGCCCAAGAACTTTAGGAAAACAACATGCTTTTGCTTGGTCAAAGTCAGCCATCGTTATTGCTGACTTACTATCTAAAATTCTTGGACCATTAACTAATCTTTTGATAAAAATTGGTAATGCGATTACTCCAGGTAAAGGGTTTAAATCTGGCCCGTTTTCTACTGAAGCAGAGTTTCGGGATTTAGTTGATCAAGCTAGTGAAAGTGGATTTGTCGAAGACACTGAAAGGGAGATGATTCACTCAGTGTTTGATCTTGGCGAAACCGTAGTGCGAGAACTCATGGTGCCAAGAACTGAGATCGTTTGGATTGAAGCTGAAAAAAACCTGCGGCAAGCCTTGTCTCTAGCTCTAAGATCTGGCTTCACTCGTATACCGGTAATTTCTGAGGGCATAGACAATGTTATTGGTATCGCCTATGTAAAAGATTTGGCTAAACGAGTTCATGACAATCGTGATGCTGAGCAGAGTGAAAAAGTTGGAGATCTCTTGCGTAAAGCCACCTTTGTGCCAGAGACCAATACAGCTGCTGAGTTGCTCAAACAAATGCAAAGAGAACAAATTCACATGGCAGTAGTAGTTGATGAATATGGTGGCACCGCAGGGTTAATTACTATTGAAGATATTTTAGAAGAGATAGTTGGTGAAATTGCTGATGAATACGATGATGATGAGAGTGAAGAGATCGAGTGGTTAGGGGAGGGCAAAGCTAGAATTTCTGCAAGATTACATGTCGAAGATTTTGCACAAAAATTTGATTTAGAACTTAATAAAGATGAAATTGAAAATGTTGATTCAATCGGTGGCTTAATTGCAAAGCACTTAGGTCGAATTCCAATACCCGGTAGCACAATTACTGTATCTGGATGGAAATTAACAGCAGAGCGTCCTGCCGGTAGACGCCACCGAATTGCCACTGTATTGGTTGAAAAACTTGAGGAAGCGAGTCAGATTAAAGATCAGTTGTAAGATATTCTAATGCGAATTGTTAGATTTACCGCCCCAGTAGAGTTTGGAGTTGGTAGCGATCCCTTATTTGGAGTCCTAAATGAAAAAGATTCGATCTTGGTTTTACGAGGAGATCCAATTTATTCCGGGATAGTTCCACAAGATAAAAGTTTAAAACTAAGTGATGTTAAGTTACTGGCGCCGGTATTACCGCGTAGTAAGGTGGTATGCATCGGTAAAAATTATGCTGACCATGCTGCTGAGATGGATTCAGTTGTGCCCAGTGAGCCGATAATTTTTATAAAGCCTAATACTTCAGTTATTGGCCCGAATGAAACAATCATTTGGCCAAAAATGAGTGAACGTGTTGACCATGAAGCAGAGCTGGCAGTGGTGATTGGCAGAATTTGTAAAGAGGTTCCGGCTGTTAAATATAGAGATGTGATTTTCGGCTATACCTTGGCAAATGATGTAACAGCGCGAGATCTGCAGAAAAAAGATGGACAATGGAGTAGAGCAAAAGGCTTTGACACATTTTGCCCACTTGGGCCATGGATTGAAACCGAGTTTGAACCAAATGGCCAAAAGATAACTGCCACATTAAATGGACAGGTTAAGCAATCATCCATACTTTCTGAAATGATCTTTAAAATTCCACAAATTATTGAGTTTGTTACTAATGTAATGACCTTATTGCCGGGGGATGTAATTTTGACCGGTACTCCTGCAGGTATAGGTGCGATGCCAGCGGGTGCGACTATCTCAATAGAAATTGATGGTTTAGGCACTTTGACCAATAAGGTGTCCTCTCGTGTCCAATAAATCACAGGTCAGAGTTCGGTTTGCGCCATCACCAACTGGTGATCTGCATGTTGGCAACATCCGTACTGCCTTATTTGATTGGGCCTTTGCCAGACACACTGGTGGAAAATTAATATTTCGAATTGAAGATACTGATAAAGAACGTGTCACCGATCAGTATATTCAAGCAGCAATTGATACCTTGAAGTGGTTGGGTCTTAATTGGGATGAAGGTCCTGAAGTGGGTGGCGAATATGGTCCCTACTTACAATCACAGCGATTGGATATTTATAAAACTTGGACTGAAAAGTTTCTTAATCAAGGCGATGCCTACCATTGCTACTGCAGTTCAGAGGAGCTAGAGGAGCGCAGGCAAAGCCAGATGAAGAATCATCAAGCACCTGGTTATGACGGGAAATGTCGAGATTTAACTGCGCAACAAATTACTGACTACAAATCTGCAGGGCGCAAGCCAGTTGTAAGAATGAGAATGCCAAAAGGTGAAACGGTATTTGTTGATGCCATCCGAGGAGAAGTTAAATTTGAACATGAGTATGTTCCAGATTTTGTGTTAGCAAGGGCAGATGGCTCACCTCTTTATACCCTAGCGGTAGCAGTTGATGATGTATTGATGAAAATAACTCATGTACTACGGGGTGAGGATCTACTTTCATCAACACCTAGACAAATTCGAGTTTATCAAGCAATGCAGGTGGCACCCGTTGATTATCCAATCTTTGCTCATCTGCCATTTGTTATGGGTCAAGATAATGCCAAATTGTCGAAGCGAAACGGTGAGGTTTCTATTGCTTGGTATCGCGAACAAGGTTTCTTACCAGAGGCAATATGTAATTACTTAGCACTACTTGGCTGGTCTCCAGGTGATGATAAGGAAAATATCACTATGGCTGAATTAGTAGAGTTATTCACAGTGGAGCGGGTAAATAGCAGCCCAGCAAAGTTTGATTTAAAAAAGCTAGAGGCGATAAACGGCGACAAAATAAGAGCGCTAAAACCTGATGAATTTTTAGATAGATCTTTGCCATTTTTGTTAGATGCCAAGGTAATCACTGGGTCGGCAGATGAGATTAAAGTAGTCAAATCTGCGCTACCAATAATTCAAGAGCGCATTATTAATCTGGCTGAGATACCACAAATGCTTAATTTTTTATTTGTAAAAGATTTCACAGTATCCCCACAAGAGCTGCCTAAAATTCTTGACGATGCATCACAGCAGGTTCTAAAAGTTGCTTTAGCTAAGATTGAATCACTAACAACTTGGGATCACCTTGGTATCGAATCGGTATTACGAAAGGCACTTATTGATGATTTAGGACTAAAGCCTCGTATTGCATTTAGTGCTCTACGAATTGCGGTGACCGGTTCACATATTTCACCACCATTGTTTGAGTCTCTGGAATTGTTAGGTAAGGAGCGTTCAATTGCTCGGATAAAGGTGGTGATTTCCAAATAATTTGCGAAGCAGGGTATTCTTATTCTTGTTGCAAAGTTAATATTGGGGTATGGGGTAATTGGTAGCCCAGCTGATTCTGGTTCAGCTTGTCTAGGTTCGAGTCCTGGTACCCCAGCGATTACTTATGTTTTACTGCACGGCTCCGTCGTCTAGTGGCCTAGGACTCTGGCTTCTCAAGCCAGCTACGGGGGTTCGAATCCCCTCGGAGCTACTTTTATTACTTATTTATTTACTATTTTTAAGTAGGTACTCACTTAATCTTGCTGCCGTTGCAGCAACTGCAGCGGCATGAACTCTGCCTGGTTGTCTGCTTAATCGCTCTATTGGACCGCTGATACTTACTGCTGCAATAACTTTATTATTTGGGCCACGAACTGGCGCTGAAACTGAAGCTACTCCCGCCTCCCGCTCACCCACAGATTGCGCCCAACCTCTGCGCCTTACTGCAGATAGATTTGCTGCGGTAAATTTCGCATTAATTAAATTACGATGAAGTTTGTCTGGATCCTCCCAAGCAAGCAAAATTTGCGCAGCAGAGCCAGCCTGCATAGTTAATGCGGTGCCAACTGGTACTGAGTCGCGCAAACCGGTCAGTCGCTCTGCGGTAGCAATGCAGATTCGAAGATCTCCTTGCCGACGGTATAACTGGGCGCTTTCACTAGTTGCATCTCGAAGGGTGGTAAGTGCTGGAAGTGCAATTGCTAATAATTTATCTTCACCTGCAGCAGCTGCCAACTCAGATGAGCGAGCCCCCAATATAAATTTGCCAGAAAAATCACGGCTGACCAATCGATGGTGCTCAAGAGCAACCGCTAATCGGTGGGCGGTAGGTCTTGCTATACCTGTTGCTTTAACGAGATCGCTCAGGGATTGTGCGCTACCTTCTAAGGCGGCAAGAATCTTTACCGCTTTATCTAATACGCCAACTCCGCTATTCTTACCGTCCACACTCTGATAATGCCATCTCATCAGGTGAGAAGCAAATTGAAGTGGTGAAAGCTTTAAGTTAAAAAGGAGTATGAGATAAATGGGCAAGACATTAGCGGAAAAGATTTGGTCAGAGCATGTAGTTGCTGCTGCCGCCGGTGAGCCAGATTTACTTTATATTGATCTGCACCTAATCCATGAGGTAACTAGTCCACAAGCATTTGACGGGTTGCGCCTTGCAAATCGAAAAGTTCGCCGCCCAGATTTAACAATTGCCACGGAAGACCATAATGTGCCGACGCTTGATATTGATAAACCGATTGCAGATCCAGTCTCAAAATTGCAGGTAGATACCTTAAGAAAAAACTGCGCCGAATTTGGCGTCAGATTGCACTCACTCGGTGATGTTGAACAGGGAATAGTCCATGTAGTTGGACCGCAACTTGGAATAACCCAGCCTGGCATGACAATTGTTTGCGGAGATTCGCATACCTCAACCCATGGTGCATTTGGCGCACTCGCATTTGGTATTGGCACAAGTGAGGTTGAGCATGTGTTGGCAACCCAGACTTTGCCATTGCTTCCACCAAAAACTATGGCAATAAATGTAGAGGGCACATTGATGGCAGGGGTAACTAGTAAGGACATTATTTTGGCAGTAATTGCAAAAATTGGCACTGGTGGTGGACAGGGATACATTCTTGAGTATCGAGGTAGCGCAATTAGAGCTTTGTCTATGGAGGCTCGAATGACAATTTGCAATATGTCGATTGAGGCAGGTGCTCGGGCAGGATTAATAGCACCTGATCAAACTACTTTTGATTATGTAAAGGGCAAAGCCCATGCCCCAACCGATGGTGATTGGGATGCTGCCCTGACCTATTGGAAAACTTTAACTACTGATGCTGACGCAAAATTTGATAAAGAGGTAAATTTAAATGCAGATGAGCTAGCACCATTTGTTACCTGGGGAACAAACCCAGGCCAAGGATTACCATTAACAGCATCAGTTCCAGATCCAGATGATTATTCAAATGCTGAAGATCGTGGTGCAGCCAAACGAGCACTTGAGTACATGGATCTGAAGCCAGGAACACCACTTAAATCAATTAAGGTGGACACTGTATTTTTAGGCTCCTGTACTAACGGTCGAATAGAAGATTTAAGATCTGCCGCATCTGTAATAAAGGGAAAGAAGATTGCTTCTTCACTGAGGTTATTGGTAGTACCTGGTTCAGCCAGGGTGCGATTACAAGCAGAGGCTGAAGGGTTAGACAAAGTCTTTTTAGATGCTGGGGCTGAGTGGCGAAGTGCGGGCTGTTCAATGTGTTTGGGAATGAATCCAGATCAATTAAAACCAGGTGAGCGGGCTGCTTCAACTAGCAATAGAAATTTTGAAGGCAGACAAGGCAAGGGAGGAAGAACCCACTTAGTTAGCCCATTGGTGGCTGCAGCTACTGCATTAAAAGGCACCCTAGCCTCACCTGCGGATTTGTAATATGGAAAAATTCGTCAAGCACACCGGCAATGCCTTGCCACTGCGCCGTAGCAATGTTGATACTGATCAAATAATTCCAGCGGTCTATCTAAAGCGAATCACTAAAAGTGGGTTTGAGGATGGCTTATTTGCAGCTTGGCGCAATGACCCTGCCTTTGAATTAAACCAGCCACAGTATAAATCTGCGACGGTTTTGGTTGTCGGTCCAGACTTTGGAACTGGTTCATCTAGAGAACACGCAGTTTGGGCATTACAAAATTACGGCTTTAAGGTGATCTTATCCAGCAGGTTTGCTGATATTTTCCGTGGTAACTCTCAAAAAATGGGATTGTTAACGGTGATTTTGCCGCAGGCAGATATCGAAAAAATCTGGCAGGAGATCGAAAGTAAACCAGATACTCAAATAACAGTGGATTTAGGCGCAAAGACAGTTGCATATGCAAAGACAACCCTCACCTTTGATATCGATGATTACACCCGCTGGCGTTTGATGGAGGGGCTAGATGACATTGGCTTGACCTTTACCAAAATAGATCAGGTGACTAGGTTTGAAGAGAAGCGATTGAGTTTTAAGCCTAAAACACTGCCAATTCGATAATTCAAAACTCTAAATAATTACTTTAGAGTTTCGTGTAATCCTTAAAAAACCTTGATTTTACTTAACAATTTGCTTGCGACACACCTGCCTAATTAATCAGATTATCACTTACCACCCCATAGATTAACTCTTAGTTAAGCAAACGCTTAATGTTTATGCGTAAACAAGGGGATAAAAATGAACAAAGCCCAGTTCATCGCTTATCTAGCACCACAATTTGGTGATAGTAAGAAGGAAGCTGCTCGCGCTGTTGAGGTTGTTTTTGATGCGATTGTCCGAAACATCTCTAAGGGCGATGATGTAATGATTAATGATTTCGGTAAGTTTAAGAAAGTAGATCGTCCGGCACGAAAAGGACGTAATCCATTTACCGGAGAGTCAATCCAAATTAAAGCAAGTAAGAAAGTACGTTTCTTAGCTTCAAAGGGATTGAAAGAAGTAATTTCAGGAGCCCGCAAGTTAGGTCCTGCACCAACACCACCATCAAAAGCAGCACTTGCTAAAGCTGCTGCAAAAACGAAGAAGAGCGCACATAAGCCTGCAAAGAAGGCGAAAAAATCAAAGCGTCGCTAAATTAATTAGTAATTAAAAGCGGGATCTCATGCGTGGGGTCCCGTTTTTTACGCTCATTTATAGCGATTATCCTGATTGGTCGTAGAATTAATGAGTGTCTACCGAACTAACAATTTCCTACCCACCCCCCGTAGGAAAGCCACTAGGGGTAACTAATTGGTTCAAGTTTGGCGCTACTTTGGTACGAACAATATTAAATCTAGTTGGTAGGCGAGAGTGGCGAGGAGTTGAAAATATTCCAAAGAGTGGGGCAGCCATTGCAGTTTGCAATCACATTTCATATGTTGATCCTTTGGTTTTTACGCACTTTCTTTATGACAATGGCAGAGCGCCAAGATATCTAGGCAAAGCCT
>SHVD01000025.1 GCA_009691185.1 Candidatus Nanopelagicaceae bacterium
CGCTCCGGCCAAGCCCATTTTGCGTAATTGCTGTAAATCAGACAAATTAGAGACGCCACCACTTGCAACAACTTCAGCTGATGTTTGGCTGATGACTTGATCTAGCAATTGAAAGTTTGGCCCAACTAATGCTCCATCAGTTGAGTTGTCGGTAACAATAATCCGTGAACAGCCAGCTTCATTTAGAACTGAGATGAAATGATCAAGATCTCCAATTACTTTGCCACTTCCCCTAGCAATCAGTGAACCATTACTAACATCTAAGCCTACACAAACCCTTTCACGGTATTTTTTCATCACACTCTTAATCCAGTCAATATCTTCGAGGCCAGCGGTAGAAATATTAACTCGTTTTGCAGAACTGGCTAAAGCTGTATCCAAGCTTTTCTGGTTAACTATTCCACCTGATAATTGAATATTTACTTGACTTGTTGGCACTAATTGCTTAATTAAATTAGTATTATCCCCAGTACCGTACGCAGCATCTAAATCAACTAAATGAATCCACTTACTACCGGCGCTGCTAAATCTCTGTATAACTTCTAATGGCTCCACCGTTAAAGTGTTTGAACCAGATACAGCGCTACTAAGTTGAGTTACCTTGCCATTTTTTATATCGATAGCTGGTAGTAACTCAAGGGGTTTCATCAAATCCTTAAACCAGTAAGCAGTCTGGACCAAGTACAGTTTTTAAATCTGCGCTTAAGCTTGGTGAGGTTGTAACTCTCAAATTCTCATCTAATTTCATAACCGTTTTTTTATCCCCATCTATCAATCTTAAGTGCACCTCTCTTGCCCCTGGGTGTGATTTCAATATTTCATTCATGCGCTCGATCACCGGTGGTGTGCACCTAGAAACCTCCATGGAGATTACAAATGGTCCAGTTGGAATCAGCTTCAAGTCCGGTAAAGTTAAATCTAATGCTGAGATTCTTGGTTGCTCTTCCCGCTTATCAACTCGACCTCGAATAGCAACTATTCGATCTTCAACTAAATTAACTCCGTGAGTTGTGTAAGCATTTGAGAAAAATAAGACATCGACAGCACCATCTAAGTCCTCTACCGTCACAATTGCCCAAGGATTTCCTTGTTTTGAAACTTTGCGCTGAATCTGTGTAATCAATCCACTAATGGTGATAATTTGATCATGGCCAACTTCAGAAATTTGGCTAATTGAATAATCTGCTACCGAACGCAGTACATGTTCAACTCCCAACAGTGGATGATCAGATACATAAAGCCCCAACATTTCACGTTCATAGCCCAACAACATCATTTTTTCCCACTCGCTATCTGGAATATCAAGTGCCACCCCATTAACGCTGGAGGTAGCATTTGCTGAACTAAACAAATCAAATTGGCCAATAGATTCTGCTCGCTTGGCCTCAGATACCGCATCTAGCGCTTCAAGGAATACCATCATCAGGCCCCTGCGAGTATGACCTAAGGTATCGAAGGCCCCTGCTTTGATTAAGGATTCAATAGTTTTCTTATTACAGACATGCGAATCCACTTTTGCTAAAAAATCTCCAAAACTTTGATATCTGCCTTTTTGATTTCGATTAGCAATTATTGAAACGACTACATTTTCTCCCACATTTCTAATCGCTGTTAAGCCAAAACGAATATCAACTCCCCTGGGTGTGTACTCAGAATCTGATTCATTCACATCAGGCGGCAAAACCTTAATGCCCATTCGACGACACTCATTTAAATACAAGGCACTTTTATCCTTATCATCTCCCACACTGGTGAGCAGCGCTGCCATGTACTCAGCTGGGTAATTAGCCTTTAAATATGCGGTCCAAAATGAGAGTAATCCATATCCAGCACTGTGTGCTCTGTTAAAGGCGTAATCAGAGAATGGGATAAGTGTTTGCCAAAGTTTTTCGATCGCATCATCTGAGAATTTATTTATCTTCATACCTGCTTCGAAGTGAACTTTTTCTTTATCAAGAATCTTTTTATCTTTCTTACCCATCGCTTTTCGAAGCAGATCGGCTCGACCTAAAGTAAAACCAGCAACTTTTTGAGCAATAGCTAATACCTGTTCCTGGTAAACAATTAAGCCATAAGTATCTTTCAATATCTCATTTAATGGCTTATCTATCTCGGAATGTATGCCAGCAGGTGCTTTGCGACCATTCTTATAATCGGCATACTTATTATGTGAATCCACGCCCATAGGACCTGGGCGATAAAGTGCAATTACCGCAGCAATGTCTTCAAAGCTATCTGGCGCCATAGATCTGAGCAATGATCTGATCGGGGCGCTATCTAGTTGGAAAACCCCTAAAGTGTCGCCTCTTGAAAGTAATTCAAATGTCTTCTTGTCCTTAAGTTCAAGCTCCTCTAGAACCACCTTTTTGCCTAAATTTTTTTCAATATTTATCAAGCAGTCATCTAATACTGACAGGTTTCGTAGACCAAGAAAGTCCATCTTTAGCAAACCTGTTGCTTCACATGCACCCATATCAAATTGGGTGATGATTGCACCATCCGCTTCACGGCGGTGGATCGGAATCACATCAAGCAAAGGCTCCTTACTTAATATCACCCCTGCTGCGTGGACACCCCACTGCCGTTTTAAGCCTTCAATTCCTAACGCAGTATCAACTATTTTCTTTGAATCAGGATCAGATTCGTAAAGATTTCTAAACTCAGTAGCCTCGCCATAACGATCATTGTCCATATTAAATATGCCAGTCAATGAAATGTCCTTGCCCATAATTGAGGGTGGCAATGATTTAGTTAATTTCTCTCCTAATGCATAGGGATACCCCAGGACTCGGGTGGAGTCTTTAATTGCCTGCTTAGATTTAATCGTTCCGTAGGTAATAATCTGAGCCACACGATCATCACCATATTTTGTGGTTGCGTATTGAATCATCTCTGATCTTCGCCGCTCATCAAAGTCCAAATCTATATCTGGCATCGATATACGCTCTGGATTTAAAAACCTCTCAAATAACAAACCAAACTTAATCGGATCAAGCCCAGTTACACCCAGTGAGTAAGAAACTAATGAGCCAGCAGCAGAGCCTCGGCCCGGGCCTACTCTGATTCCCACCTCTCTGGCATGTTTACAAAGATCGGCTACCACTAAAAAGTATCCAGGAAAACCCATCTTTATCATTACATCTAATTCAAAGTTAAGTCGCTCTTGATATGCAGCAGGTATCTGCCCATTCATGCGATCTGATAAACCTTGATTAGCTAGTTTTCGCAGCCAGCTATCCTCACTTTCACCTGGTGGAACGGAAAACCTTGGTAATAAATTTTCCCCCTCACGCATTGTCGTATCGCAACGTTCAGCGATAAGTAGTGTGTTATCGCACGCCTGTGGGTAATCTTTAAATAACTGGCGCATTTGTGCAGCAGTTTTTAAATAAAACTCAGAGTTTTCAAATTTGAACCGCTTTGGATCAGCCATAGTTGCACCAGATTGAATACATAAGAGCACCTCATGTGCAGCTGCATCCTTATTATGGGTGTAGTGCAGATCATTAGTGGCAAGTAGCGGTAAATTTAATTCCTTGCCCAATTTTATTAAATCTGTAAAAATCCGTTTTTCGATATCAATTCCATGATCCATTAGCTCAAGATAAAAGTTTTGTGCCCCAAAAATGTCACGCATTCCAGCTGCTGCATTGACTGCTTCTTTATATGCACCCATTCTTAATCTGGTTTGAACTTCACCTCCTGGACAACCAGTAGTGGCAATGATCCCGTTTGCGTATTTGGCTAACAACTCCTTATCAACCCGTGGTTTGTAATAAAACCCCTCCAAGGATGCCAGTGAAGAAAGTTTAAATAGATTAGAAAGCCCCTGATTATTTTCAGCTAGCAGGGTCATGTGTGTGTAGGCACCACCTGCGGAGACATCATCCTGGCCACCTTCAGCCCATTTAACTCGCCGCTTATCAAATCTTGATTCTGGAGCAACATAAGCTTCAATCCCAATTATTGGTTTCACACCCGCAGATTTTGCTGTTTTATGAAACTCAAAAGCACCGAAAACATTTCCATGATCTGTCATTGCAATCGCAGGCATTTTTTGACGCGATACTTCAGCAACCAACTCGGAGATTTTGGCAGCCCCATCAAGCATCGAGTATTCGGTGTGTACATGAAGATGTACGAAATTTTCCGAATTTTGCAGGTTTTCCGATGAATTAGACATGGGTGTCGAGATTACTACTGCAAATTATTTCTAACGGGAAATATCTGAAAGTATCTGCAATGAGCGTGTCAGATCCTCAGGATATTCGGCGGTAAATGAGAGTTGCTCACCGCTTGCTGGGTGGGTAAAGCCCAATTCCTTGGCATGTAGCCATGGCCTGCTAATACCTAGCCTGGTTGCCAATGCTGGATCTGCGCCATAGGTCAGATCCCCAACTAAGGGGTGGTGTAAGGCAGAAAAATGAACTCTAATCTGGTGAGTTCTACCGGTCTCAAGTTCAATCTCAAGTGAGGTAACAGCTGGAAAAACCTCTAATGTTTTGTAATGAGTGATACTTGGTTTGCCATTTGCAACAACAGCGAAGCGATAATCCTCTCTCGGATGACGATCAATTGGCGCATCAATCGTGCCAACTGTTGGATCCATGTGTCCTTGCACTAAAGCGTGATAAACCTTGGAAACAGTTCTTTGCCGAAACTGATCCTTAAGATGTGAATAGGCAATCTCATTTTTTGCAACCACCATCAATCCTGAAGTACCAACATCTAATCTATGGACTACACCTTGTCTTTCAGCAGCACCAGAGGTTGCTAATTGATATCCAGCTGCAAATATTGCGCCAACAACAGTTGCACCTTTCCAACCAGGACTTGGATGAGCAGCAATACCTACTGGCTTGTTGATAACAATTAAATACTCATCATCAAAGACCACATTCAAGCCATCTATCGGCGTAGCAGTTAATTTAGCCTCACCTTTGGCTGCTGGAAGTAATATCTCTAATTGGTCTCCCGTTATAACCCGATCAGATTTGCCAACTACTTTGCCACTTTTTGATATTTCACCAGCATCAATTAGCCCGACAATTACATTACGAGAGAGCCCCAACAATCTAGAAAGAGCGGCATCAACTCGTTCCTGATTTAGCCCTTCTGGGATTGAAAGATTTCTCACCTCGCGCTCACTCACCGGTCATCTCCCTTGGTAGTAAATTTAATATTTTTCCAGCTTAGTAATGTAATGAGAATTGCAGCAGAAACCACTGACATATCAGCAATATTAAATATCGGCCAATTTGGAATCTGAATCCAATCTACTACCTCACCTTGTAATCCTCCTGGCGATCTAAAAATACGATCAGTCAGATTGCCGAATGTGCCACCTAGGGCAAGACCCAGAGCAATCGCCCACCAAGTTGAGGTCACTTTGCGTCCATAGTAAAAAATAACTGCCGCAACTATCATCGAAAAAGTTGATAAAAAAATTGTGCTACTGGTGGCAAGGCTAAAAGCCGCACCGGAATTAAATGCTAGTTTGAATTGTAGAAGTGAACCAATAATTTTTTTTGGTTCATCTGATAAATATTGAATGGCAAGCGTTTTAGTCAAATAATCTAAAGCAAAAACAATCAAAGCCATTGCCGCTAACCATTTTCGCTGAAGTGTATTCAGCGTCGTTCCTCCTTTTGCTTGCAAACCATACAAAGTGTTGCGCGAGGGAACACCTGCAATCTTGCTTTTCCAACAAAATTGCCACACTCTTCACATTTTCCATATGATTTATTTTCAATTCTATCCAGTGCCCGTTCAGTCTGCTGGACCATATCTCTTGCGTTATATACCAAAGACATTTCATGTTCGCGCTCAAAAGTTTTTGCCCCAGCATCTGCTTGGTCATCACCAGCCCCAACACCTGCAGCTTCAACTAAATCTTCCATCTCTGCCTCTGCGATCTCCAATTCTTTTCGTAGCCTTATTAAATCTTTGGAGAGTTCGGCTTTGATACTTCGAAGCTCTGTTGCATTCCAAGCATTTTCAGTAGAGGCAGCCACTAATGGTGCCGGAGCACTTTTTATTGGTTTAAGAGCCGCTGCCTTCTTTGATTTCAATACTGGTCTTGGCGGAGGTGGCATCATCAATCTTTTTTCTACAACTACCGCCTGCGCATTGGCGTTTGGCATTGTTGAAGTGACTGAAATTGTTGTAGAGGATCCAGAGATTGATGTTTGCAATTTTGCTGGAAATGGCTTGCCTGGTCCCTTTTTAAAATTAAATTTTTTCGATAGTGATGGCTTTACGATGTTCGGTGATCGTTTGGCAATCTTCTTTGCGCTTTTTTTAGCAGCAGGTTTTTTTGCAGAACTCTTTTGATTGCCTTTTTTGGCAGTTGATTTAGCCGGTTTTTTAGCCGAAGATTTCGAACTTTTCTTTGCTGATTTCTTAAATAACTTGCTGATAGCCACATTACCCCCTGGAGGGGCAAAGGTTATGGCTTGGCCGAAGTAATTACCAACCGCCACCCCCGTGTGAAAATTTTGGAGACCAATAAAAGGTTACCCCTGCGTTAGAATGTGGGGTGGATATGAATAAGAAGCGCGAAATCAATAGTTTATCTGCGCAAATCGATCTTCCTGCCATGGAAGCAGAGATCTTAGATTTCTGGGCTCAGAATCAAATTTTCGAGAAGTCCGTGACCAATCGAGATGGTTCACCTCGTTGGAGTTTTTATGAAGGCCCACCAACTGCCAATGGCATGCCTGGTACACATCACATTGAAGCACGAGTATTTAAAGATTTATTTCCGAGATTTCAAACGATGAAAGGCAAACAAGTAATTCGCAAAGCTGGTTGGGACTGTCATGGCTTGCCAGTAGAAATTGCAGTTGAAAAAGAGTTGGGCTTCACCGGTAAGGCAGATATTGAAAAGTTTGGTGTCGCAGCATTTAATGAAAAATGTAGGGAATCAGTACAACGCCATGTAAATGAATTTACTGATATGACTAAGCGAATGGGTTTCTGGGTTAATTTTGATGATGCCTACTGGACCATGTCCCCGGAGTATATTGAAAGCGTTTGGTGGTCCTTGCAACAGATCTGGAATAAAGGATTGTTGGTACAAGATCATCGCGTGGCGCCTTATTGCCCAAGGTGTGGAACAGGATTATCAGATCATGAATTAGCCCAAGGTTATGAAACTATTAAAGACCCTTCAGTTTATGTCCGTATGCCAGCAACCTCTGGAAAATTAGCTGAGTTAAACGCCAGTCTATTGGTCTGGACAACTACGCCTTGGACGTTAGTTTCAAATACTGCAGTTGCGGTGAATCCAAAGGTGGAGTACCAAGTTGTTGAAATAAGTAGCGATGAGAAAAGTGAAAGATTAGTAGTTGCTAGTGATTTGGCTGCCGTACTGGGTGAAGATAGAAAAATTATTGCCACATTTATGGGCAAGGATCTTGAACACACCAAATATGCCAGACCATTTGATTTTGTCGAGATCAAGGATTCACACTTTGTAGTTTTGGCAGATTATGTGACAGTTGAAGATGGCACAGGTTTGGTGCACCAGTCACCAGCCTTTGGTGCTGATGATCTAGAGGTTTGTCGTAAATACAACTTGCCGGTGGTAAATCCAGTAAATCCTGATGGTCATTTCCAAAAGGATGTGCCATTAATTGGTGGCGTATTTTTTAAGGAATCAGATAAAGCTTTAATCAAAGATTTAAAGAGCCGAGGATTGCTCTTTAAAAATACTCAGTTTGAGCACTCCTACCCACACTGCTGGCGCTGTCACACTGCACTGATGTATTACGCCCAACCATCTTGGTATGTAAGAACAACTGAAATTAAAAGTGAGTTGCTGCGAGAGAATGCAAAAACAGATTGGCATCCAGAAACTATTAAAAATGGCAGATTTGGTGACTGGTTAAATAACAACATCGATTGGGCAGTTTCTCGCAATCGTTACTGGGGAACACCACTGCCGATTTGGCGATGTGAAAATAAGCATGACATTTGCGTGGGTTCACTGGCTGAATTGAGTAAGTTATCTGGAACAGAGCTAAGCAAACTGGATCCACATCGACCATTTGTTGATGACATTAAATTCAAATGTAATCAATGCTCGGCGACTATGCAACGGGTAGCAGAGGTCATTGATTGCTGGTATGACTCTGGTGCTATGCCATTTGCCCAGTGGGGGTATCCACACAAACCAGGATCTACCCAGCAATTTGAATCAGCGTATCCAGCTGATTTTATTTGCGAAGCCATCGACCAAACTCGTGGTTGGTTTTACACATTAATGACAATTGGCACATTAGTTTTTGATAAATCCGCTTATAAAACAGTTTTATGCCTTGGTCATATATTAGATAAAGACGGTAGAAAGATGAGTAAGCACCTGGGAAATGTGCTTGAACCAATTCCACTACTAAATCAACATGGCGCTGATGCAGTGCGTTGGTACATGTTGGCTGCTGGCTCACCATGGAGTGCAAGGCGGGTTGGCCATGATGCAATCACAGATGTTGTTAGAAAGACTCTTCTAACCTACTGGAACACCATCTCTTTCTTCACACTTTATGCCAAAGCTGCGAACTTCAAAGTTAATGATCTGTCCAAAGATTTAACCCTGATGGATAAATGGATAATTTCAGAGGTAAATAAGTTGATTGTTGCTGTTGACCACGCCCTTGAAAACTTTGACTCACAAACTGCTGGCTCACTTATCGCCACCTTCATTGATGACCTATCAAACTGGTATGTAAGACGTTCTCGTCGAAGGTTTTGGGATGGTGATGATGTCGCACTTAATACTCTTTACTACTGTTTAAAAAACCTTACCTTGTTGCTAGCACCAATGGTGCCCTTCATTTCAGAGCATGTTTGGCAAAGCCTGATCAAGGTCGCACAAGCAGATCAAATTGAATCTATTCATTTGGCCAACTTCCCAGCTGCTAATAAATCAATGATTGATGAAACTATTTCTTCAGCCGTTTCACTCTCTCGTCGCCTAGTGGAGCTTGGCCGATCTGCACGGGCTGAATCTGGTCTAAAGATTCGCCAACCATTATCCAGGGCGCTGGTCTCTGCCCCTGGCTGGGAGAAACTCTCAGCTGAAATCAAATCTCATATTGCCGAAGAATTAAACATCTTATCTCTTGATGACATCCATGTAGCAGGCACTGATTTGGTTGATATATCGGTGAAAGCTAACTTTAGAACTCTTGGTGAAAAGTTTGGCGCGGATGTACAGGTAATTGCCAAAACCATCGCTGCCACCGACCACAACTTGCTGGTAAAGGATTTACGTAAAAATGCATCTCACACTCTTGTGGTCAATTTATCCTCAGGTGATAAATCTGCCAAGATCACATTGAATGATCTAGTAATTACTGAAACCCCGCGAAGTGGCTGGTCTGTTGCTTCACACGCTGGCGAGAATTTGGCGCTAGATCTAACACTGACGCCAGAGTTAATAAATGCTGGTTTAGTGCGCGAGGTTATAAGAGCAATTCAAGAGGAGCGAAAGAATATCGGTCTAGATATTAGTGATCGAATTACTGTTAATTGGAATGCACCTGGCGCCACAGCATCTGCTATCTCAGCAGCGGTTGATGAAATCAGCGCTGAGGTGCTTGCAACCTCTATGGTTCAGGTCAAATCTGAAAATGACAGCAGTAATGAATTAGGGCTGTGGTTAAATCTAATTAAGAATTAAAGGATTATTACTAATCGCATAAGCAGTTGCACCACAAAAAATACTACGATGAAAGATAAATCAAGTGAGATTCCACCTAATCTAAGTGGTGGAACAAACTGTCTTACAAAACTAAGCGGCTTATCAGTGATGGTATAAACCAACTCAGCTAATGCAAGAAAGACACCCCGCGGCCTAAAATTAGGTGAGAATATTCGAATGTAATCCAAAACTAGCCTTGCAATTAGGGCAATTAAAAATAGATTAAGCGCCCAGTAAATTAAACCTACTACTGCGCCCATTACCTTTAAGTTGAATCAGCTTTGATTAAAGAAACTTGCTTGCGCTGCAGAATTCTTATCTTCAACACTCACAGAAACATTTGGTGGTGTCAACAAAAATACCTTAGGAGTAACTCTTTCAATACTGCCGTGGTGACCAAATACTAAACCGGAGGCAAAATCAACTAATCGTTTGCGCTCTGACTCTTCCATATCACTTAAATTCATAATTACCGGCTTGCCTTCACGATAATGCTCACCAATCAATCGAGCCTCGCTATAGGTGCGCGGTGTCAGCGAAATGATATGGTCCATAACTTTGTTTGCATCTACATGCGGTAGCAACTCAACATTAGATTTAGCAGCTGGCTTGCTATTGGCACGAACTAACCTTGGTGCACGTTGGGTAAGTTGGTTTGTACCATGATCCAACTCTTCCTCATCCATTAATCCGAGGTATCCAGCAACCTTCTTAAATGCATTAGCCATGGCTTAAATCTAGGTGATCTGCGCTCGATTACCGAGGATTGAACTGCCAATTCGAAGATGTGTCGCACCATATTCAAGAGCCATTTCATAGTCACCACTCATCCCCGCCGATAGGGATTTTGCGGTTCTAAAACTCGCCTTAAAATCATTGTTTATCCCCTGCAACCTGACAAAAGCTCCCCGCTGATCACCAGCTACCGGTGCCACCGCCATCAAACCCATTATTGAAATATTAGGTAACTGATCAATTTGTTTAGCCATATTGATTAACTTTTGGGGATCAACTCCACCACGAGATTCTGGCGGCTGATCTAGGGAGACTTGAATAAAAATTGATTTGGATTTACCAGCAGAATTTTCAGAGATGATTTTGGCGTATTTAAATTGATCTACTGAGTGAATACAGCTAGCCCAGGCGGTGATTGATTTCAATTTATTGCTTTGAATTCCCCCTTGAAAATGCCAATTGATATCTGTTGGCAGTTGAACAACCTTTATTGCGGCTTCCTGGTCGCGATTTTCACCAAACTCTCGCACACCAAGTGAATATAAAATTTCTAAGTCAGAAAGTGGGAATGTTTTTGTGACAACTATTAAGGTAATTTCATCAATACTTCGGTGAGATTTCTTTGCAGCATCGGCGATGCGTTGCTTAACCTGGGTGAGATTTTTTGATATTTCATCGGCTCGGTTCATAGGCTAATCACACCAACTTGTCGGCCGGCTTCACCAGATGCCCGGTGTGAGAAGTAGGCTAAATCTTCTTTAGTACAAATATCAAGATTGGAAAGCGGCAGATCAGATAGCTGTTCTACCAGCCCGGCATACAGATTTAAATGATTTTGCTTTCCACCAGTTGCTGGGTGGAGTTTGGTTATATCTGCATACATTTGGGCGTCGACTTCATAGCATTTGCCACATATATGCGGACCAACTACGCCCGCTATATTGCTAGCCCCTAGCTCTTGCATTTTTTTCACCGCATTGACCGCTACTTTGTTGAGTAATCCTTTTCTGCCAACATGCACTGCAGCCACAGCCTGCTTCGAGAATAAAAGTAAGGGTAGACAATCTGCGACTCTAACTGCTAAGGCAATATCTTTATTTGCAGTCACTAAGCCATCTGCATTGGGTGTTGTTCCTTGCTGATCAACCACAGCGATCTCGTTGCTGTGTGTTTGCGCCATGAATTGAACCTGCTTATTTAAGAACTTTGCTAGATTTAATCTCGCAGTTTGATCAACTGAATCTGCTAACGAACCAAACTTTCGGGAAGTAAAAAGCAGCCGCGCCATTTTGGATTCTACCGCATGAAATCAGGAATATCGATCTCATCTTCTGCAACTAACTCTTCAAAAGTAATTCGCTTGCGTGGTCGATCCCCAGCACCCACATTTAAATCTAAGGCAACAGCCAGCGGATCATTGGCAGCGATTGGATCAGCCTCACCGCCGATTGTGGCGGCGTTGATTACTGGCATTAAAACTCGTTTTGGTTGGCCACCATCAAAACCTGCAGCGATTACGGTGACTCTGACTTCATCACCCAGCGCGTCATCAATAACTGTTCCATAAATTATGTTGGCATCTGGGTGAGCAGATTTTGCAACCATCTCTGCAGCTTCAGAGATCTCAAACAAACCTAAATCAGAGCCACCAGCGATTGATAGCAAAACTCCATGCGCGCCATCGATTGATGCCTCAAGCAGTGGACTTGAAATTGCAAGTTCGGCTGCTCTTATTGATCGCGCTTCACCACGTGCTGATCCAATTCCCATTAAAGCAGAACCTGCTCCGGCCATCACACTTTTTACATCTGCAAAATCTAAATTGATCAGACCAGGTGTAGTAATTAAATCTGTAATTCCTTGAACACCAGAGAGTAGAACTTGATCGGCGGTTCTAAACGCTTCCAGTGCACTAATCGAACGATCTGATATCGCAAGAAGTCGATCATTTGGAATCACAATTAATGTATCAACCTCGGTTCGTAAATTTTCAATTCCTTCATCTGCTTGGGCACTTCTACGCTTTCCTTCAAATGTAAATGGCTTAGTAACTACACCAACTGTTAACGCACCTAGATCTTTAGCAACCTTGGCAACTATTGGTGCACCACCGGTACCAGTTCCGCCACCCTCACCAGCGGTAATGAAAACCATGTCGGCGCCCCGAAGTACTTCCTCTATTTCATCAATGTGATCAAGTGCTGCTTGTCGACCAATCTCCGGCGCAGCTCCTGCACCTAATCCTCTAGTTAATTTCCTACCAATATCTAACTTCACATCTGCATCTGACATTAACAATGCTTGTGCGTCAGTATTTATTGCAATGAACTCAACCCCTTTTAATCCAACATCAATCATTCTGTTAACAGCATTAACTCCGCCACCGCCAATACCAACAACTTTAATTACAGCTAAATAATTTTGCGGTGTTGCCACTTTGTGCCCCATCCCTAGCCCTAAATCTCAAGTTGAGAGTTAAGGTTATCCCG
Source organism: Candidatus Nanopelagicaceae bacterium (assembly GCA_009691185.1). GTDB lineage: Bacteria > Actinomycetota > Actinomycetes > Nanopelagicales > Nanopelagicaceae > Nanopelagicus. Next base: position 12,931 of record SHVD01000025.1, read on the forward strand.
ATCCGATTACGTAAAAGTAGGCACTACCGCGCACTCAATCAACAACCGACACGAATTATTGGGCTTTAAATATTTTAGATAAATTTGAAACATTCATGGATTTTTAGATCTGAATTTCTTCCCTAAAACCCAGTTAAAAATGTAGGGTTATTTGACCACTGGCGCAGATGGTTCAGATAAATCGACCTGCCTAATCTCATTATTTTCCGGTAATTTCAGCAATGCAATCAGGATTGAGTACTTCTGATCTAGTTGCTGCACGCTTCCCCAATTGATCTCAACTGGCAGCTGATTGATCTGGGTTTTCATCAAAATATCTCCACTTTTTGTAACTGATATTTGCTGCAGATCCTCGATTAAATACTGCAGATCTTCAGGTAATTGCTGCAAGAGTTTTACCACCCCAGAAAGATCAGCTTTGCTATCACCAGCAGTTGAAACTATTGGGAGTAAATCTTGACCCAGTATTTGAGCCCTTGAAATTGGCTTGAATATAACACCGCTAATATCAAAATTGACCATACTGTTTTCCGATGTCAACGCCTTAGCAACTGCAACTCTTTCAATTACTGCAATCGATACCTTCTTGCTAATCCAATCCCTTGAAACACTAACTATTGCTAGCCAATCCAATTTACTTACTGACCTCTCAATAGCCCTTGGATCCACCCTTGCAAACTTTTGCCCTACCTGCAGTGAAATTCCCTCATTTGTTAATTGATAAAGAATTACTTGGGTCGCACTTGTGCCAGTTATTTCAATACTCTTAACTGTTAATACTGATGACCACCCCAACAAATAAGCCACTGCTGCAAACACAGTGATGGTGGTGGTAGTGATTACCAAGCGTTTTAATCGCTTTTTTACTTTATGCGCCATGGATTATTTAGCGGCTAGATAGTGCCTGCAGGATCGGCTCACCAAGGGAGCTAACATCACCTGCTCCAAGGGTAATAATCACATCACCGCTCTTTGCCATGGCCGCCACCTCACTCACCACCGTCAGCATGGATGGTTCAAATTTCACCTGGGCATCTGTCATGTTTTTAGCAATTAATAGTGATGAGACTCCAGATATGGGTTTTTCACTTGCTGCATAGACTTCAAGCAAAAAAGTAAAGTCAGCTATTTGCAGAGCGGTAGCAAAGGCAGGAGCAAAGGCGGCAGTTCTTGAGTAACGATGGGGTTGAAAAACTACTAATACCCTGCCGCTTTGTGCTAAATTTTTTGCAGCAATCAATGTGACAGTCAACTCTGTTGGATGATGACCATAATCATCAATTACCTTAACTCCACCAACCTCTCCTTTTAATTCAAAGCGGCGCCTGGTGCCAGT
>SHVD01000026.1 GCA_009691185.1 Candidatus Nanopelagicaceae bacterium
AATGAAATACCAAGGGACTCAAGTCCTTTTGCAGCAACGCCTTCACCTTCATGAATCAAACCTAAAAGAATATGTTCAGTACCAATGTAATTGTGGTTGAGCATGCGTGCTTCTTCTTGCGCCAGCACAACAACGCGTCTGGCACGATCAGTAAACCGTTCAAACATTGCTCAAACCTTTCTTTCTTATGTAAATAGCCTAATACCAAAGGGGGACATTGTGCACTTTGATTAGGCTGTGAATAACTTACCTATATCTAGGGTGGGTTATGACTTTATAACCCTATAACTGGGGCATTTATGCCCAAAAACTTAAAGAACTTTAAGCATTCTGGTATTTCCCAGTGTATTGGGCTTAACACTCTCAAGATCTAAAAACTCAGCGATACCTTCATCGTATGACCTAAGTAATTGGGTATAGACATCAGGCTCCACCAGAGCACCTTGTATTTCTGTAAATCCATGAGAGCCAAAAAACTTAGTTTCAAAGGTTAAGCAAAATACTTTCCTCACACCAATCTCTTTTGCCTTTACCAATATATGTTCCAAGATTGCATGCCCTATTTTCTTGCCTTGCCACTCTTTAATTACTGCAACAGTTCTAACTTCAGCTAAATCCTCCCAAAGCACATGCAAAGCTCCGCAGCCAACTACCTCACCATTCACCTCCGCCACTGTGAACTCCTGCACGTTTTCATATAAAGTAACGGTTTCTTTAGATAGTAATTTGCGCTCTGATGCATATGTATCAACAATTAATCTAATCTTTTTAATGTCAGAAGTTTTAGCACCCCTTACCAGAACTGACATTACTCATCACCTGCAGTTGGTTTAACTAATGGGAACAAAATAGTCTCCCTAATTCCAAGACCAGTTAATGCCATAAGCAATCGATCTACACCCATCCCCATGCCGCCCATCGGTGGCATTGCATACTCCATCGCTTTTAGAAAATCTTCATCCAAGCCCATTGCTTCTAAATCACCTGATGCGCCAAGTTTTGCTTGTTCAGTTAACCGCTCACGTTGAATCACCGGATCAATTAACTCTGAGTACCCAGTTGCTAACTCAAAACCTTCTATATAAAGATCCCATTTTTCTGCAATGCCAGCAGTATCACGATGGGCTCTGACTAATGGTGAGGTATCGATTGGAAATCCTTTTACAAATGTTGGCGAAATTAATTTATCTTTTGCCACATGCTCAAATATCTCCTCAGCAATTTTGCCAGTAACCCACTTCGGATCAACTTTTATGCCATTTTTTGTGGCGATTTTGGTCAAATCAACTTTAGATGTCTGACCATTTACTTTTTCACCAACCGCTTCTGAAATAACTTCAAATAAAGACAGCTCTTTCCACTTTCCGCCAAGATCTATTTCTTTTCCATCATGGTGTTTAACTTTATGAGATCCAAAGACAGCTTTGGCCGCATCCTTCACCAAACTTCTAGTTAGCTCTGCCATTGTGTTCCAGTCACCGTATGCCTCATATGTTTCAATCATGGCAAACTCTGGTGAGTGGGATGAATCAGCGCCCTCGTTACGAAAATTTCTATTTATTTCAAATACTTTTTCCAGGCCACCAACAACACATCGCTTTAGGTACAACTCTGGTGCAATTCTTAAGAATAGATCCATCTCATACGCGTTGCTAAAAGTTTTAAATGGCCTAGCTGCTGCGCCACCATGCATCACCTGCAGCATTGGTGTTTCAACCTCTAAAAATCCGCGGGTAGTGAAAGTTTCACGAAGTGAGTGCATAACAGCAGGTCGTAATCTGGCATTACTTCTTGCCTCTGGCCTAACGATTAAATCTACGTAGCGCATTCGAACTCGACTCTCCTCCGAAAGCGGCTTATGCTCAACTGGCAGTGGTCGAAGTGATTTTGCAGCGAGTGCGAATGAATTAGCTAGTACTGATAACTCACCCCGTTTTGAGGTTATTACCTCACCGGTCACTGAAACAATATCTCCCAAATCAATTTCAGATTTCCAGGTTTCAAGTTGCACTTCACCGATTTTATCTAGTGAAAACATTACTTGTAGCTCAGTTCCATCTCCTTCACGTAAATTAGCAAAACATAATTTGCCAGTATCACGTTTGAAAATAACACGGCCTGTTACAGATTCAATAATTCCAGTTGAAACATCAATCGGTAGCTTCTCATGTTTCATTCGAATCTCTAGTAGTGAAGCAGTTCTTGGCACTGATACTGGATATGGTTCACCACCGCGCTTTATTATCGCAGCCCGTTTTTCACGCCGAATTCGTAGTTGTTCGGGTAGGTCATCCTCATTAGCCATGATGTGTTAAATCTTAGCGGGCAGTGGTGGTGTTATGAATTAATTACGCTCATGTACCAACCGTAATCCGATTAATGTTAGATCAGGTTCATGAAATTCAATGGTTTCACTTATCCCAAGCACTAACGGCGCAAGCCCACCGGTTGCAATTACACAAACCTCACCTGAATCTTGATATAAATCAGCTAACTCATCAATGATTCTATTTACTAAGCCATCCACCTGGCCGGCAAATCCAAATATAGTTCCAGATTGCAACGCTTCAACGGTGTTCTTACCTATTACTGACTTTGGTTTTACTAATTCAACTTTGCGCAGTTGAGCAGCCCGGGCAGCTAACGCTTCAACTGAAATCTCAATTCCAGGTGCGAGTGCGCCCCCTAAGAACTCACCTTTGGGTGAAACTACATCCAAGTTAGTAGAGGTTCCAAAATCAACAACAATTGCTGGTCCGTCTGACCCATACAAGGTAAAAGCTGCCAGTGAATTAACAATTCGATCAGCGCCAATCTCTTTTGGATTATCTACCAACAATGGCACACCAGTTTTTACTCCTGGTTCAATGATTACGCTCTTAATATCACTGTAGTGATCATCAATTAATTTTCTGATTTCGCGAAGCACTGCTGGCACAGTTGAGCAAATTGCCACACCAGTAATATCAAAGCCTGCTACTAGGGCTGAGTACTGAAGCCAAAGCTCATCTGCGGTATCCCTAGGATCTGTCTTAACCCGCCAGGATTGTTCAAGCTTGTCTTTATTAAATACTCCTAAGACGGTGTTGGTATTTCCAACATCAATTGCAAGTAGCATTATTTTCCTCTCTTAAAATCTAGGCCAATATCTAAAGCGGGCACCGAGTGAGTCAGGGCGCCAATTGCTAAGTAATTAACACCGGTTGCAGCGTATGCTTTTGCATTATTTATTGTTATTCCACCAGATGCTTCAAGTGCCACTAAACCTGCAGTTATTGAAACTGCTTCGATACATTGTTCGACACTCATATTGTCTAATAAAATCAACTCTGGTTTTAAACCAATTACCTCTTTAAGTTGTTCAATTGAATCAACCTCAATCTCAATCTCTTTGCCTGGGAACTCTTTCTTAATAGCATTAAATGCTTTACTGATGCTGCCAGTGGCCAAAATATGATTATCTTTTATCAGTGCAGCTTGTGACAGACCAAGTCGATGATTTACGCCCCCACCCATTCGTACTGCAAATTTCTCTAAGTGGCGAAGCCCAGGTGTGGTTTTTCGAGTATCTCTTATTTGGCACTTTGTGCCACTAACCGCTACTACCCATTGATTGGTGAGTGTTGAAATTCCACTTAAGTGAGATAGAAAATTTAGGGCACTGCGCTCTGCCAATAAAAGCTTTCTAGTATTTCCTTGAGCTGTAATTAAAACCTTACCAGCAGAAACCTTTGCACCCTCATCAACTAAGACTTCATAATGATTAATACCGCAGTACTCAAGTGCTGCAGCTGCTACATGAAGCCCACTTACAACTCCAGCTGATCGAGAAATAAATTCAGCATTTGCCACCGCTGATTCAGAGATAGTTGCAACTGAGGTTATATCCTGCCCACCAGCAAGATCTTCAGCTATCGCATCTTTTACCTGTTGGAAGATGTGATTTGGTGATAGCCCCAAAGTTTTTATATTCTCACGCAGCTGATTCACTTGATCACCTCCGCATCACTTTTCCAATTACCATCACCATCAACTTGTTGGATAATCCTACTTAGCCACTGATCTGATGATTCTGGGTAATCACTACGGCGGTGAGATCCTCGAGATTCTGTGCGCATTAATGCTGATTTAACAATTGCAGTGGCAAGTAGGTGAAGGTTTGAAGCCTCCCATGCTTCGATTCTTGGCTCTGTGCTTGTTAATTTAGAAAGTTCTTGCAAAGTTTGCATGGTTTTTTTAAGAGAGGTTTGTGAGCGCAAAACTCCCGCTCCTTCACTCATCGATATCTGTAGTGGTAACAAGATCTTTGGGTCTAGTAGCACAGAATTACCTGCCTCTACTGGCTCACCTTGCTTTGGTAACTCTTTTGCCAATTTGGCTGCAATACGAGCGCCAAAAACTAATCCTTCCAACAATGAGTTTGAAGCAAGTCGATTAGCACCATGTGCGCCAGTACATGCTGATTCACCACATATATAAAGCCCTGGTACTGAAGACTGGCCATCTAAATCAACTAATACTCCACCAGATGCGTAGTGGGAAGCAGGGGCTACTGGAATTTTCTCTTTGGTTGGATCAATTCCATTTGCTATGCATGATGCGTAAATTGTTGGAAATCGATTTGCGAAATCTGAAATTTTAGTCGCATCCAGCCAAACATAAGGTTGGCCACTAATTTGCATCTGATTAAATATCTCAATCGCTACTACATCCCTTGGTGCTAAATCAGCTTGTGAATGTTTGCCAACCATAAACTGCTCATTTTTATTATTTAATAAAATGGCGCCTTCACCTCGAACTGCTTCACTGATCAAAGGTTGCTGTCCTCTATTTGCTAAGTCTCGCCATAAAACTGTGGGATGAAACTGTACAAACTCAACATCTGCCACCTTCGCACCAGCCCGCAGCGCCAGTGCAACACCATCACCAGTTGAAACTGCAGGATTTGTAGTTTGTGAATAAACCTGACCTAAACCACCAGTTGCGACAACTACAGCTTTAGCTAACGCTCGGCCAACCCCATCTCGACTTCCAGCGCCAATTACATGCAGTGTTACACCGCAAACATCTCCAGCCGCACTCTTTAATGCATCAATTGCTAGCGCGTGCTCAATAATTTCAATACCTGCATCACCTCTGACTGCAGCAAGAAGTGCCCTGGAAACCTCGGCGCCAGTAGCATCGCCACCAGCGTGAAGTATGCGGTTGCGAAGATGTCCACCCTCTCTGGTTAATGCAATCTCTCCAGTCTCTGATTTATCAAAGACCGCACCTTGTGCAATTAATTTTCTTACCGCTTCAGGTCCTTCTGAAACTAAAACATCAACAGCTTTTATGTCGCACAATCCAGCACCAGCTGCCAAAGTGTCTTTCTTATGTTGATCAGGTGTATCACCTGGACCAAGTGCTGCTGCGATTCCACCTTGGGCCCACTTAGTTGAGCCTTCATCAATTCTTGCTTTGGTAACTAACAAAACAGATAAACCATAAGATCTTAGATTTAATGCAGTAGTAAGTCCGGCAACTCCTGAGCCAATCACAATTACGTCAGCTGATGTACTCCAGCCTGGCTTGCCAGTTAATAGCCTCATCATTTACTTCCCATGGCCATATTGTCGATCAATCGCACCTGATTTATCCAACCGGCAATAATTAAGCGCTTATTCTCAGTATCTTCCTTGGCTAAATCAAAAGTATTCGCATCAATCATCTCAAGATAATCTACTTTGAAATCCAGTTCAGATTTTATTACTTGTCTGGCCCTTTCAAGATTGCCCAGTGATAGCGCTCTATAAATTATTGAAGCCGTTTTGATCCCATTATCACCTAACTTTGAATTTCTAGATGAGAGTGCAACTCCATTAGTATCTCTAACGATTGGCGCAGTCAATATTTCAACTGATAGTGCCAGTTTTTTTGACATTTGTTTTATCAAAAATAATTGTTGAAAGTCTTTCTCACCAAAAATTGCATATTTTGGTTTAACTAAATCAAATAGACGATTAACAACAGTTAAGACACCAATAAAGTGACCAGATCTAGATTTGCCCTCATATATTTCACCAACACCGCCTGCTTCAATTTTTTTATATCCGGCTGAATAAATTTCTGATTCGCTGGGTAAAAAGACTGCCGATGCACCCGCCCCAGCTGCAATCTTTAAATCTGAGTCAATTGTTTTTGGATAATTAAGTAAATCCTCTTTATTTTCAAACTGAAGTGGATTTACAAATATGCTAACAATTACTTGATCACCTTTTGTTTTCGCCAGTTTAATTAGTGATTCATGACCAGCATGAAGTGCGCCCATGGTTGGCACTAACACATCCCAATTTTGGCGCGCCAAATCATCAGCAGATTTAATTACTTCAATCATGGCTCCAGTCCTTTCCGGGTACCGGGCTAGAAGATGAGTTTAACTCGAGCTTGGGATAGATGCCAAAAGAGTTTTTATCGCACCCACACCTGGTATTTCCCCATCTGGATCAATCACTAACCAAGGTGATAAAACAAAGGATCTTGATTGTGCAAGAGGGTGTGGCAGCTTTAGAAACTCTGAGTCAATTACCTGCTCACCATAAACAATGAGATCTAAATCAATAATCCTTGGTCCCCACTTAATCTGCCGCACCCGACCCATTTGATCTTCAATCTCTAACAATTTAGTAAGTAATGATTCAGCCGATAATTCACACTCGCCAATTACGACTGCATTTAGGAAATCATCCTGAGGTGGTCCACCGACCGGCTTGGTTTGAATAAACGGTGATATCACTAAATTATTTAAAAGTTGCTCAATGTGCGTTATCGCTATTTCTAAGTTAAGTTTTCGGTTTTCAAGATTTGAGCCTAGTGAAATAACCGCCTTCATCTACTTCTTACGACCTCAACTATTACATCCCTGAATTTTATGGCTATTGGCGCTTTGGGTTTATGAACTATCACTTTGACTGTCTTAACTTTCTTAAACTCTTTCAATATTTGTTTGGCAATATTATCTGCCAGGGTTTCAATTAATTGCACTGGTTTACCGGTAATTTGATCGTGTGTAATTTGGGCAACTTCAGCGTAGTTAACGGTTTTACTTAAGTCATCATTAAGATTTTTAAGTGACGAAGTGAGTTCTACATCGACTACAAACTTCTGCCCACGCTTTTGCTCACTTGCAAATACACCATGAAAACCTTTGGCACTGATTCCGATCACTTTAATCAGATCACTCATTTGCGAAGCTTTTCAATAACCAAGATCGCATCTTGATGCGCTTTGACCGCATGTGTTCTAACTGCCCACACCTTAACTCTTGCCAACTCAGTAGTTAATGCAATTGTTGCTGCCTCGCGTTTATCAGGCTCATTTGCTTTTATCAGTTCACCTAAAAATCTTTTGCGCGATACACCTACTAGTAGCGGGTATCCAAGCATCTGAAATCTTTCAATATTTTTTAATATTTGCCAATTGTGCTCGCTCTCTTTAGCAAAACCAATTCCTGGGTCTAAAATTATTTGCTCTGGTGATACACCTGCTTTTAATAAACTAGTAACCCGATCATCTAGCTCATCTTTCACCTCAGTAACCACATTTTCATACACCGCTTGTTTTTGCATCTCCTTTGAATGACCACGCCAATGCATCGCTATGTATTGCACTTTTGAATTGCTGGCAATTAGTTTCGCCATTTTTTCATCCGCCAGGCCACCACTTACATCATTAATATATGTCGCACCCGCTGTGATTCCTTGCTTTGCAACCTCAGCACGCATAGTGTCAACGCTAACCACCGCGCCATCTTTAACTAATTCAGTTACGACTGGAATCACTCTTTCTAGCTCCATCTCTTCACTGACTCGCTCAGCACCTGGTCTGGTTGATTCACCACCAATATCAATAATGTCTGCGCCTTCAGCGATTAATCTTCGCCCTTGTGTGATTGCATCAGTTTTTGATAAATACTTACCACCATCAGCAAATGAATCAGGAGTGATATTTAAAATTCCCATCACTAAGGTGCGGCTCACGATTATCTGCTTTGATTTATTAGTGAAATAGCTTCAGCTCTAGTTGTTGGATTTAATAATTGGCCACGAACTGCGCTAGTTGTTGTGCGAGCTTGGGATTTTCTAACTCCACGCATGGACATACATAGGTGTTCACAATCAATAATCACAATCACACCCCCTGGTTGCAATATCTCAACTAACGCATCTGCGATCTGTGAGGTTAATCTTTCTTGCACCTGGGGCCTGCGAGCATATAAATCAACTACACGAGCAAGTTTTGAGATCCCGGTAATTCTTCCACTTTCACCAGGTATATAACCGATATGAGCAACACCATGAAATGGTGTCAAGTGATGTTCGCAATGAGAGAAAACTTCAATCTCCCTAACAATTACTAACTCTTTATGGCCGATATCAAATGTTGTTGTTAATACATCCTCTGGCTTTAACCAAAGTCCAGCAAAGTTTTCAGCTAGTGCTTTTGCTACCCGTTTTGGCGTATCTTTTAAACCATCCCGAGTTGGATCCTCACCGAGTGCATGTAATAACTCAGTTACTGCTTTTTCTGCCCGTGCCTGATCAAACTCCTTTTTGGCACCACCATCATGGGGTCCCATTGAAACGGAGTTAATATCACTCATTTACATCTTTACTAATCTCTTTGTCGTTCTTTTTGCTGACCGCCTTTTTAATTGCTTTATCTTCTTCCACCACCTTAATCTTTGCTGGCTTTAATGCAACTGGTGGTTGATTGGAAGGAATTCTGGAGTCAGAGCCTGTCCATGGCGGCCTTGGCTTAACTTTCTTAACCTTCTTAAATATTGCAGCAATCTCCTCTTTATTAAGAGTTTCCTTCTCTAATAACTCATCTACTAAATTATCTAAAATTTCTTGATTTGCTACCAAAACATCAAAGGCCTCCTGATGGGCATTTTCAATCATCTCTCTGATTTCACTGTCCACAACCGCTGCGATACTTTCAGAGTAATCTCGTTGATGACCATAGTCGCGACCTAAAAATGGTTGTGAATCTGAAATGCCTAACTTTATTGCGCCAAGTTTTTGTGTCATTCCATATTGAGTGACCATTGCTCTCGCTAGGTTTGTTGCCTTCTCAATATCATTTGAAGCACCAGTAGTTGGATCATGAAAAATTAATTCTTCCGCTGCCCGCCCGCCCATTGTGTAAGCAAGTTGATCAAGCATTTGATTTCTAGTTACTGCATACCGATCTTCGTCCGGCAGCACCATGGTGTACCCAAGGGCTCTACCTCTTGGCATGATTGTTACCTTATGTACTGGATCAGTATGTGGCAGTGCGTGTGCAACAAGTGCGTGACCACCTTCATGGTAGGCGGTAATTCTTCGCTCCTCCTCTGTCATTAACCTGGAAACCTTTTGTGGTCCTGCCATAACTCGATCAATTGCCTCATCAATGTCGGAGTTCCTAATTGCTTTTCGCTCCTCCCTTGCAGCTAACAATGCGGCTTCATTTAACACATTTGCTAAATCTGCTCCGGTAAATCCTGGTGTGCGCTTTGCATAAGAAGGAAGATCTACATCTTTTGCAATAGGTTTATTTTTTGCATGGACTGCCAAAATTGCAGCTCTACCTTTTAAATCAGGACGATCAACTGTAATTTGACGATCAAACCTACCCGGGCGAAGCAATGCTGGATCTAAGACATCGGGCCTGTTGGTTGCAGCAATTAAAATAACCTGACCATTTGCTTCAAAGCCATCCATCTCAACTAGTAATTGGTTAAGGGTCTGCTCACGCTCGTCATTACCGCCACCTAATCCAGCGCCACGCTGGCGACCCACTGCATCGATCTCGTCAACGAAAACTATTGCAGGTGCATTTTGTTTTGCTTGTGCAAATAAATCACGAACACGCGATGCACCAACTCCCACAAACATCTCGACAAACTCAGAGCCTGAAATTGAATAGAACGGGACCTTTGCTTCGCCCGCAACCGCTCTGGCAAGTAAAGTTTTTCCAGTTCCTGGTGGGCCATAAAGTAAAACACCCTTAGGAATTTTGGCACCAATAACTTTGTACTTTTCTGGACTTGCCAGAAAATCTTTTATCTCTTTCAACTCAGCAACAGCTTCATCAGCTCCTGCCACATCAGCAAAAGTATTTGTCGGCATTTCCTTATTTTGTAATTTAGCTCGTGATCTGCCAAAGGAAAGTACTCGACCTCCTTGACCGCCACCCATAAATAACAAAAGTAAGAAGATAATCAACAGAATTGGCAAAATACTTAGAATTAAAGATATAAAGAATGACTGCCTTGGAACTTCAATATCCCAATTATTTGTTGGCGGATTGCTAGTTAATAACTCAACAATCAACGGCTCCTGGCCAGAAACATATGAGGCTTCAAGTTTTGCTGCGCCATCAACAAACTCACCATTTTTTAAAACAACTCTTACCTTTTGATCTCGGTCAATAATTAAGGCCGATTTAACATTATTTAATGAGATCTCATTTAATATTACTGAAGTCTCGACTTTTTTAAACTCTTCACCAGTCGTTGAAATTTGTCCAAAAATACTTACTGCAATCAGCGCAGCAATAATCCAAAAAAGTGGTCCGCGCAAAATACGCTTTGCCGTTTGTGGTGATGGCTTTACCGGCTTCTTGGCGTTTTTAAATCCCTTAAACTTAGGAATATTAAACTTTTTCTTTTTGGACACCAGTTACTTCACTTTCTTAAAACATTTAATTGAGGGACTTAAGAATAAAGGTGTTTGGCAAGAACGCCAATAAATGGCAAGTTGCGGTACTTCTGATTGAAATCTAAGCCATAACCAACCACAAACTCGCTGGGAATATCAAAACCCACATACTTCGCCTCGACCTTAACTGTGGCTGCATCTGGCTTACGTAAAACAGTAAAAACTGAAACTGATTTGGCACCTCTAGAAAGTAGGTTTTCGGTCAGCCAAGAAAGTGTTAATCCCGTATCTAAAATGTCTTCAACAATTAAAACTTCTCTGTCTAAAATATCATTATCTAAATCTTTAAGAATTCTAACCACTCCGCTGGATTTGGTTCCAGCTCCATATGAAGTTACTGCCATCCAATCCATATCTACATGTCGCTGTAGGTAGCGAGACAGATCTGCCATCGCCATAATCGCACCTTTTAGCACACCAACTAAGATTAAATCTTTGCCCTCATAATCTTTTACAATTTGCGCAGCTAATTCTTTCAATCTACTTTGAATTTGCTCCTGAGTGACAATAATTTTTTCAATCTCTTTGCCTTCAGCTGATAAATCCACAATGCTCCTTAGTTGGTGGTTGAGAGGGTAATTCTGCCTGAATTCCTTAAAAGCTTCACATTTCCAGGAAGTGATAACTCTTTTTGGCCGTGCCAATCGGAGATTAACGCCTCAGCAGTGAAGATATGTTCTGCAGTTAGTGTCCCAACTGGTGCACCAGCCTGATAGATAGCAAGGCGCAGAATTCGAGTACGAAGCGCCCTTGGCAGTCGCTCTAAATCGTTGACCTCTAGATTTAATGGATCTACTTGGGTAATAAATTGATTGGCAAAACTATCTAATGCATCAGCATCATCTCGAAGTAAATCAGCACTCCTTGCTAATGCTTGGACTACTCCTGGTCCAAGATTTTCTTCAAGGTTTGGCAATACATTTTTGCGCGCTTTTATTCTACTAAATCTTAGATCCTCATTATGTGGGTCTGACCAAATATTAATGCCACCCTCTTTACAAGCAGCCAAAGTAACTTGCCTGGAAATCTTTAATAGCGGCCTAGTGTAAATATTATTTCTAACCGCCATACCAGATAAGGATCTAGCACCGGATCCTCGTGCTAAACCAAGTAAAACAGTTTCAGCTTGATCATTTAATGTGTGTGCTAAAAAGAAATGCTCGGGCTGATATGAATCAATAAATTGATTAAAGATTTGATATCTAGCACGACGTGCAGATGCTTCAATTCCATCAGTTACTACAACTTGCGCCTTAGCTGATTCAATTTGGGTATAGCCAATTTCTTTAAGATTTAAAGTAGTCTGTGCGCTAATTTGATCAGAGCCTGGCTGTAAACCGTGATCAATCACAACTGGAATTACTTTTATATTTGCGCGCTCTAGGAATAACGCCAATCCCAACGCCATTGAATCTGCGCCACCTGAGCAACCAAACAGAACTGTCTGTACACCATCGCCAAGAAATGGTTTTAACGCTTTTCGCACTTCCCAAAGATTTGCAGTATTGGTGGTTTCCATACCGACAAGATTAGACCCGACCCCCGTATGGCATTAAACCTTTTACGCTATAGATACTGGAATACATCAAATCTTTATCTTTATTGTGAGCCTCCCACATCATGCCTTCTCCAGCATAGATTCCAATGTGGTGAATTGTGCTGACTGTACCTTTGTAGGAGTAAAAAATTAGATCCCCTGGCACCATCTCACTTATCGGCACTCGTTTAGTTGCTACCCAATAAAGTGATGAGTTAAGGCGATCCCAGTTTGGCCAACCAAGTCCTGCTGATTTATAAGCGGCATAGACCAAGCCTGAACAATCAAATGTATTTGGTCCTTCATCGCCCCAAACATAATTTTTCTTAGCTAGTACCTGCTTCTTTGCATACTCAACCGCCGCCAGTCGCATCTCCTCTGTTGACCGAGTACTACTTCTGCCAGTAAAACCAATATCTGGCCAAATCTTTGCTTGATCTGGTGTTAATACCGCCCGGCCAGCATTTGCCTCTTCCAACAACGAAAGTTGGCGTTGTTGCTCCAGAGTTAATCTAGTCTTTTGAGCAACCGCTAACTCTTTTGCTAACTTATCTTGAACCAGTTGTAATTTATCGACCTCTGCTTGTTGCACGGCTGTTGCTTCATCAGCTGCTTTTTTTGCCGCTGCTACTTTAATAGTTGCTTCAGCTTGTGCTTTCTTGGCAGCATCCGCCTCTTTTTGAGCAGTGGATGCAACGACTTCTGCGGATTTAAATCTATCTAATGCATTTGAATTATTTTCACCTAGCGCATCTAAGGTGCTCAGTCGATCCGCCAAATCCTGTGGCCCATCTGCCTTAAGTAATGAATCAAGATCGGTAAATCCACCACCCATTACATAAGCGTTAACTGCCAACTTGCCAATAGTCCGCTTGCCTTGGCTTACCGATGCCTGTGCTACTTGTAGATGCTTCATTGCAATCTCAGCTTTTTTCGTTTTAATTTTTAATTCATTTTGAGCGGCCAGATAAACTTTTCTTTTTGCAGTTGCAATAGCAGTTAACTGTTGTAAGGTTTTCTTAGCTGAATTTAATTTTTTTGCCGCTGCATCAGCTGCCGCTTTCTTCTCTGCCTCAATTTTCTTTGCAGCATCGATTTGAGCCTGAGTGGGTTTTGGTGTGGCAGCCAAGGCTGTGGTTGGGATTAAGGTAAGCAGCAACAACGCAGTGATTAGTTTTCTATTCATTAATTTGCCACATCTCGCTTTTTAAATAGGACAGCCACAATTATAAACGCGGCGACTAAGAAACCGTAGGAGGTGAGTAGTGAGTATTGATAGGAGATTCGATCATTGCCACCCTGGGCCACAATTGATAAGAGTTGGCCAGGAAAGTACTTATCAATATTTGTTATAAAAGCAGATAGTAAGCCCTCGATAATTAAATTCCAGATCACGCCAATAGATATAGCAGATATTGGAGATCGAAAGAGTAAACCTAGGATCATGCCAAAGATGCCATATCCGATAGTTGCAATTAAAACATTAATAAAGGTACGCAGTACAGCACTCTGTGCATCACTAGTTGACCAAGCAACAGTTGACACATCTTTAACGCCAGCGAATAGATAGGAAAGTGCAATAGATACGATTGCAGCAAGTGTCACCATTGCAATTGCAAATAATTTCATCGCTACTAATTTGCCAATTAATATCTTC
>SHVD01000027.1 GCA_009691185.1 Candidatus Nanopelagicaceae bacterium
ACCTCACCACGGTTTTTAGCCTTGTGGGTTCCAGCTCTAGCTGCAGCTAATTGCGCAACTACAACCTGGTGAATTAACGGCACATTTGCCTGCACATCAAATATTGCTGCTGGCAGATCTATTGAGCCAGTTGCCTTTCCAGTAATATCTTTAACCTCAATCTTCAATGACATTAGGCACCAACCTTTGTATTAACAGTTTCTGCCGCAGTCATCTTTGCTGCTGTACGAATAAATACAGTTGCACCAATTGCGCCAGGAACTGAACCACGAACTAATATTTTGTTGTTTTCAGCATCAACTGAATGCACCAAAAGATTTTGTGTAGTGACAGTGTCAATACCCATTCGACCTGTCATGCGCTTGCCCTTAAATACTCTTCCTGGTGTAGTTCTATTTCCAACTGAACCACCCATACGATGGCGCTTATCAACACCGTGGGATGCACCCATTCCAGAGAAACCGTGGCGCTTCATAACACCTGCAGTTCCTTTTCCTTTTGATGTACCAGTGGCATCAATAATTTCACCAGCTGCAAATACATCTGCCTTTAATTCTTGTCCAACTGTGTAGCCATCAGTAGATGAAATGCGGAGTTCACAAACTTCACGCCGTGGTGTAACACCAGCTTTTGCAAACTGGCCAATCAATGGTTTTGAAACTTTTCGCGGCTCAGTGGCACCAAATGCAAGTTGCACTGCGGTATAGCCATCTTTTTCAATTGAACGAATTTGAGTAACCACACAAGGACCAGCCTGAATAACAGTTACTGGCACAATTTTATTTTGGGAATCAAAGACCTGAGTCATACCCAGCTTTGTGCCCAAGATGCCCTTAATGGCAGATGAGCGTGATTGCGTAGTTGTCATTTGATTATTCCCTTAGAGCTTGATCTCAATGTCAACGCCAGCTGGCAAATCAAGACGCATCAAAGAATCAACAGTTTTTGGAGTTGGATCGATGATGTCAATTAAGCGCTTGTGGGTGCGCATCTCAAAGTGCTCGCGGCTATCTTTATATTTATGTGGAGAGCGAATAACACAGTAAGTGTTTTTCTCAGTTGGCAGCGGAACAGGGCCTGCGACGGTTGCCCCGGTGCGCTCAACAGTTTCAACGATTTTCTTCGCTGAAGAGTCAATCACCTCATGGTCATACGCCTTAAGCCTAATGCGGATCTTTTGTCCGGCCATTTTGCTTCTCCTTCTTAACTAGTTATCTTTTAGTTATTTCTGGGCCACATATTTCAGCAGCCCAGAAATAATTCTTTTTACTTAACGATCTTGGTTACGCGACCTGCACCAACGGTGCGGCCACCTTCTCTGATCGCAAAGCGAAGTCCCTCTTCCATTGCAACTGGTTGAATAAGAGTTACTGTCATAGCGGTGTTATCGCCAGGCATAACCATTTCAGTACCAGATGGCAGTGTTACCACACCAGTTACATCCGTTGTACGGAAGTAGAACTGAGGACGGTAGTTGTTAAAGAATGGTGTGTGACGACCACCCTCATCCTTTGAAAGGATGTATGCAGAGGCTTCGAAATCTGTGTGAGGTGTAATTGATCCAGGCTTACAAACAACCTGACCACGCTCAACATCTTCCCGCTTAGTTCCACGAAGAAGTAGACCAACGTTTTCGCCAGCCTGACCCTCATCAAGTAACTTACGGAACATTTCAACACCGGTAACAATTGTCTTTTGGGCGTCCAGGCGGATACCAACGATTTCAACCTCTTCGTTGACCTTAACAATTCCGCGCTCGATACGACCAGTAACAACAGTTCCGCGACCAGTAATAGTAAATACATCTTCTACTGGCATTAGGAATGGTTTTTCAGTCTCACGTACTGGCTGAGGAATAAAGCTATCAACTTGATTCATTAACTCAAGTAGAGCATCGACCCACTTCTGATCACCCTCAAGTGCTTTAAGCGCTGAGACGCGAACGATTGGAGTGGTATCTCCTGGGAACTCATACTTGTTTAGAAGTTCACGAACTTCCATCTCTACTAGCTCAAGAATTTCAGCATCATCAACCATGTCAGTTTTATTTAACGCAACAATGATTGAAGGCACTCCAACTTGGCGAGCAAGAAGTACGTGCTCCTTAGTTTGTGGCATTGGTCCATCAGTTGCAGCTACTACCAAAATTGCGCCATCCATTTGTGCTGCACCAGTGATCATGTTCTTGATGTAGTCAGCGTGTCCTGGACAGTCAACGTGTGCGTAGTGACGCTTCTCAGTTTGGTACTCAATGTGTGCGATAGAAATAGTAATACCGCGTTGACGCTCTTCCGGCGCCTTATCAATTTGATCAAACGCCATTAGCGGATTTACATCCGGGAACTTGTCATGAAGCACCTTGGAAATTGCCGCAGTAAGAGTTGTCTTACCGTGGTCAATGTGACCGATGGTGCCGATGTTTACGTGCGGTTTATTCCGCTCGAACTTCGCCTTTGTCACTTTTTCCTCCTGTTTTAGCTGTTAGTAGTTATTTCGGATTTTCGCTCTGGTCGTTGCGGTTTTACTCGCCGCGAACCTTCGCAATGATTTCTTTCGATACCGCTTGTGGAACTTCGGCATACGAATCAAATTGCATGCTGTAGCTCGCGCGACCTTGTGTCCTGCTGCGAAGATCTCCGACGTAGCCGAACATCTCTGACAGTGGCACTAGTGCCTTAACGATTCGGGCACCTGACCGCTCATCCATGGCCAAGATTTGACCACGACGACTATTAATGTCGCCGATGACATCACCCATGAAATCTTCAGGGGTAATAACTTCAACCGACATAACTGGCTCCAGCAGAACTGGACCAGCAAGTTTTGCTGCTTCCTTAAACGCTGCGATGCCAGCAATCTTGAAGGCAAGCTCTGATGAGTCAACATCATGATAAGCGCCATCAAGAAGAGTTACTTTCACATCAACTAATGGATAACCAGCAAGTGGTCCACTAGCGAGTGCTTCCTGGCAACCATCATCAACAGATGGGATGTACTCTTTTGGAATACGTCCGCCAGTAATTTTATTTACGAACTCATATGATTGCTCAGAACCAGTTGGCAGTGGCTCAACTGCGATTTGAATCTTTGCAAACTGACCAGAACCACCAGATTGTTTCTTATGGGTGTAGTCATAACGGCTAACTGTTTTGCGAAGTGTTTCGCGGTATGCAACCTGTGGCTTACCAACATTTGCCTCTACTTTAAATTCACGCTTCATGCGTTCTACAAGAATCTCTAAGTGCAGTTCACCCATACCTGAAATGATTGTCTGGCCGGTCTCTTCATCTGACTTCACATGGAAGGTTGGATCTTCTTCGGCTAAGGATTGGATTGCGATGCCAAGTTTTTCTTGATCTGCCTTGGTCTTTGGTTCGATTGCTACTGAAATAACTGGTGCTGGGAAATCCATTGATTCTAAAATTACCGGCTTATCTACATCACATAATGTTTCACCGGTGGTGGTGTCCTTTAGACCCATTACCGCAATAATCATTCCAGCTCCGGCTGAATCCATCTCTTCACGCTTATTTGCGTGCATCTGATAAATCTTTCCGATTCTTTCTTTTCTATCTTTAGTTGAATTAAGTACTGCAGTTCCAGCTGTTAGTGAGCCGGAGTAAATCCGAACGAAGGTTAATTTACCTAGATGGGGATCTCGCATAATCTTAAATGCAAGTGCTGAGAACGGCTCATCGTTTCTTGGTTGGCGCTCTATTGCTGTTGCAGCATCACCTTGCTTGTGCCCAACAATCGCTTTGACATCAAGCGGGCTTGGTAGATAACGGTTTACTGCATCCAGCATTGGCTGCACACCTTTATTTTTAAATGCAGAGCCAGTAAGCACTGGTGTTGCTTTATCAGCAAGTGTTGCCCGGCGAATTCCGGCAATAATTTCTTCTTCAGTTAATTCAGCACCCTCTAAATACTTCTCCATTACCGCATCATCTGAATCAGCTAAAGTTTCAATTAGATCATGACGTGCTTTCTTTGCCTTCTCAGCTAAGTTAGCTGGAATCTCTTCAATTAAATAATCTTCACCTTTTTTAGTCTCACCTGGCCAGACAAGTGCCTTCATGGCAATTAAATCAACCACACCTAAAAAATCACCTTCGACACCAATTGGAATTTGTAGAACTAATGGTGTGGCATTAAGACGAGATTTGATCATATCTACACAGCGATCAAAGGATGCACCGGTGCGATCTAGTTTGTTAACAAAACAAATACGAGGAACGTTGTAGCGATCTGCTTGTCGCCATACGGTTTCAGATTGTGGCTCGACCCCTGCCACACCATCAAATACTGCAACTGCGCCATCTAGAACTCGAAGGGATCTCTCAACCTCAACAGTGAAATCTACGTGGCCAGGAGTATCAATGATGTTAATCATGTGATCTTTCCAATGACATGTTGTTGCGGCGGATGTAATTGTGATTCCGCGCTCTTGCTCTTGCTCCATCCAGTCCATAGTGGCTGCGCCCTCATGAACCTCACCAATTTTATAGTTAATTCCGGTGTAGAAAAGAATTCGCTCAGTTGTTGTAGTTTTACCCGCGTCAATGTGCGCCATGATTCCAATGTTTCGAACCTTGGCTAAATCAACTGCAGTTATAACTGACATTTTCTTCTCTCCTTTCCGTTTTCTCTTTTATTACCAGCGATAGTGAGCAAACGCCTTGTTTGCTTCAGCCATCTTGTGAGTGTCTTCGCGCTTTTTAACCGCTGCGCCTAAGCCATTGCTGGCATCAATTAATTCATTTCCCAATCGCTCTGCCATTGACTTCTCGCGGCGCTCACGTGAATTATCAACAATCCAACGAAGCCCAAGAGCTAATGCCCGAGCTGGCTTTACCTCAACTGGTACTTGATAAGTCGCACCACCAACACGGCGGGAGCGAACCTCAACCGTTGGTTTCACATTATCTAATGCTTGCTTTAAAACAATTACTGGATCGCCACTGGTTTTTGTGCGGCAATTTTCTAATGCACCATAAACAATTGCTTCTGCAGTTGATCTTTTGCCATGCACTAAAACCTTATTAATTAAAGATGTAACCACAGGTGAGCTGTATACAGGATCTGCAACAACTGGATCTTTTGCGACCGGGCCTTTACGTGGCATTACTTCTTCTCCTTCTTTGCACCATAACGAGAACGTGATTGCTTACGATCTATAACACCTTGAGTATCAAGTGAGCCGCGAACAATTTTGTAACGAACTCCAGGTAGATCTTTAACACGTCCACCACGAACTAAAACAATTGAGTGCTCTTGCAAGTTATGACCCTCACCAGGAATATATGCAGTTACTTCCATGCCACTTGTTAGACGTACGCGTGCAACTTTACGAAGCGCAGAGTTTGGCTTCTTAGGTGTAGTTGTATAAACACGTGTGCAAACGCCACGACGCTGCGGGCTACCTTTTAATGCAGGCGTGTTCGTCTTATCTGACTTCTCGGAGCGACCCTTACGGACCAGCTGCTGAATCGTTGGCACTACATCTCCTAGTTACTTGAAGTTATAAATAAATTTTTAAATTATTTATCCGAACTTTTTTCTCACTGATTAACCACACTTTCCCGACCCACGAGGTCGGGCGTGTTGCCCATTCCTTGCAGATAAGATGCAATCGAAATTGCATATTTTAGTGCAGCCCCTAAGAAGAAAAGAGCAGGACGGGAAGGGTAGCCCAGTGCCACCATCTCGGTCAAAACGGTGGTTCTACTCCTACCCAACAAATCTCAAGGTTGCGACACGCCGAAGTGATCTCACAATCCACGCCTATGGTTAAGAGGTGAAAAAGCCAAAACTACGAGGTGTTGTCCATTTAGTGATGTCGCCAATCAGCCTGGTTGCAGGTTTAATACTTATTACCTTGGCCGATGAACTTCGCGGACGAATTACCTTAGGAATATTCACCCTTACTGCAGTTACTTTGTTTACCTGCAGCGCTTTATATCACCGGGTTAGCTGGAGTGATAAAAACAGGGCTATCTGGCGCAGAATTGATCACTCAAATATCGCAGTTTTGATTGCCGGTACCTACACGCCATTTGCTATTTATTTACTAGAAGCCGATCAAGCAAAAATCTTATTGATCCTAGCTTGGGGTGGTGCTCTCCTTAGCTCACTACTTCGAATATTTTGGTTATCTGCTCCGCGTTGGCTATATGTCTCTGGGTATATAGCACTTGGGTGGGCAGCAGTAATTTATATGCCAGATTTCTTAAACTCTGGTGGGATTGCGATCTTTGTTTTAATTCTAGTTGGTGGCATTTTATACTCAGCAGGCGGGGTGATCTACGCACTTAAAAAACCAAACTTTTCCATAAACTGGTTTGGCTTTCATGAGTTATTCCATGCAATGACAGCAGCAGCTTTTATCTGCCACTTTGTTGCTGCAATATTGACGGTGTATGTAAAAACTTAAGATAGGGATCAATCTGATTTAAAAAATGGGACGGTGCAATTTAACGCACCGCCCCAGTCAGAATTACTTTATCTAACCTCGAGATCACCCAAACGAACCGCTTCACCTGAACCTTGTGATTCAAACGGCGTGAACTCGAACTGGTCATAAGCTGCATAAACTGCTGCCTTTGCTTCCTCAGTTGGTTCAACTCGAACATTTCGATAACGGGCAAGTCCAGTTCCAGCTGGAATCAACTTACCGATAATCACATTTTCCTTTAGGCCAAGTAGTGGATCACTCTTTTCAGATAAAGCAGCATCTGTAAGTACGCGCGTGGTCTCTTGGAATGATGCAGCTGATAGCCATGACTCAGTTGCAAGGGAGGCCTTAGTGATGCCCATTAATTCAGGACGCCCTGAGGCTGCTTTGCCACCAGTAGAAACTACGCGACGGTTTTCTTCTTCAAAGCGACCGCGCTCAACTAACTCTCCTGGTAGTAAATCAGCATCCCCTGGCTCTAGCACAGTAATGCGCTTTAACATTTGGCGAACAATAATTTCAATGTGCTTATCGTGGATTGAAACACCTTGCATACGATAAACCTCTTGGATTTCACTTACTAAGTGAATCTGAGTCTGGCGAGGTCCCAAGATACGAAGAACTTGCTTAGGATCAATTGCGCCAACAACTAATTGTTGACCAACAATAACTCGCACACCCTCTTCAACTAGAAGTTTCTGACGACGAGTAACTGGATAAGCAACTGCTTCACCACCATCTTCTGGTGTAACCACAATCTTCTTACCCTTTGCATCCTCTAGGAATGAAACAGTTCCAGCAGCTTCAGCAATTGGTGCAACACCCTTCGGGGTTCGTGCTTCAAATAATTCTTGAACACGAGGTAGACCATGGGTAATTTGGGTTTCACCAAGTAATTGAGCTCCACCAGTGTGGAAGGTACGCATTGTTAACTGAGTTCCTGGCTCACCGATTGATTGCGCTGCAATAATTCCAACAGCTTCACCGACATCAACTAACTTGCCAGCAGCCATTGATCGGCCGTAACACATTGCGCACTGTCCAACCTTGCTATCGCAGGTTAGAACTGAGCGAACCTTAACCTCTTCAATTCCAGCTGCTACTAATGTGTCAATATTACGATCACCAAGATCTGTACCTGCTGCAAGAATTACCTTGCCAGCTGCAGTTGCATCTTCGGCTAAGTTTCGACCAAACAAAGATGTCTCCACATGGTCATCACGAAGTAATGTGCCGGTTGCATCCTTTGCCGCAATCTTTAGAGTAAGGCCGCGATCTGTTCCGCAATCTTCTTCACGGATAATTACATCTTGCGCGACATCGCAAAGACGACGGGTTAGATAACCTGAGTCGGCGGTGCGAAGTGCGGTATCAGCCAAACCTTTACGAGCACCGTGAGTTGAAATGAAGTACTCAAGAACTGAGAGTCCTTCACGGAAGTTTGATTTAATCGGACGAGGAATGATTTCACCCTTTGGGTTAGCAACAAGTCCGCGCATTCCAGCAATTTGGCGAATCTGCATCATATTTCCACGTGCACCTGAGTAAACCATCATCCAAACCGGGTTAGTACGAGGGAAGTTATCTTCCATCTCCTTAGCAACCTCATTGGTAGCAAGTGTCCAGATCTCAATTAACTCTTGGCGCCGCTCATCATCAGTAATCAATCCCTTTTCATACTGTGATTGAACTTTATCTGCCTTAGTTTCATATCCTTCTAAGATTTCGCGCTTACGTCCTGGAGTTACCACATCATTAATTGAGATAGTCACACCAGCTCTAGTTGCCCAGTAGAAACCAAGTGATTTAAGTGCATCAAGTGTTTGTGCCACTGTTACCTTGGCATAACCTTCAGCCAAATTATCAACAATTAAACCAAGTAGCTTCTTAGTTACATCGTAATCAACAAATGGGAAGTCAGCTGGTAGTACTTCATTAAATAAGGCACGACCTAATGTACTTTCTTTAATCTCAGCAACACCGCTCTTTTCAATACGTAATTTGATTTTTGCTTGCAAAGAAAGGCTGCCTTGATCAAATGCCATTACCGCTTCAGCAATTGAAGAGAAGGCTCTGCCTTCACCTAACTGCTTCTCACGAAGTGAGGTTAGGAAGTAAAGACCAAGCACCATGTCCTGGGTAGGAGATGTGATTGGGCGACCTGAAGCAGGGGATAAAATATTATTGCTAGAAAGCATTAATACTCGTGCCTCAGCTTGTGCTTCAGCTGAAAGAGGTAAGTGAACAGCCATCTGATCACCATCAAAATCTGCGTTAAATGCAGTACAAACTAATGGGTGAATCTGAATTGCTTTTCCTTCAACAAGTTGTGGTTCAAATGCTTGGATACCAAGTCGATGCAGAGTTGGCGCACGGTTTAGCAATACTGGATGCTCCGCAATTACTTCCTCCAACACATCCCAAACTACTGGGCGAGCACGCTCCACCATTCGCTTAGCAGATTTAATATTTTGTGCATGGTTTAGGTCAACTAGGCGTTTCATTACAAATGGCTTAAACAACTCAAGTGCCATCTGCTTTGGCAGACCACACTGGTGCAATTTAAGTTGTGGACCGACCACAATTACTGAACGGCCAGAGTAATCAACACGCTTTCCAAGTAGGTTTTGACGGAAACGTCCTTGCTTACCCTTTAGCATGTCGGAAAGTGATTTAAGTGGGCGATTACCAGGTCCAGTTACTGGACGACCACGACGACCATTATCAAATAATGAGTCAACCGCTTCTTGCAACATACGCTTTTCGTTGTTAACAATAATCTCTGGTGCACCTAAATCAGCAAGGCGCTTTAAGCGATTATTACGGTTAATAACCCGGCGATACAAATCATTTAGATCACTGGTTGCAAATCGGCCACCATCTAGTTGAACCATTGGACGAAGATCTGGTGGAATAACCGGTACACAATCAAGCACCATGGATGCTGGTTTGTTTCGAGTATTAAGGAATGAGTTAACCACCTTTAAACGCTTAATTGCTCGGGTCTTCTTTTGACCCTTGCCAGTTTGTGATAACTCATTCAATTTATCAAACTCAGCTTTTAGATCAAAGGTTTCAAGCCGTGATTGAATAGCTTGTGCTCCCATTGATCCTTTGAAGTAAATACCGTAACGATCACGAAGTTCACGATATAAAGAGTCATTACCTTCAAGATCTTGGACCTTAAGATTCTTAAACTTGCTCCAAACTGCATCAAGGCGATCTAGCTCCTTTTGTGAGCGATCACGAATAGTTTTCAACTCGCGCTCACCAGCCTCGCGGACCTTACGGCGAGCATCTGCCTTTGCGCCCTCATCCTCTAGATCTGCTAAATCAGATTCCATCTTTTTGGTGCGAGTATCTAATTCAAGATCACGGCGTGACTCAACCTTTTTGACATCAGTGGAGTACTTCTTTTCTAAGGTTGGCATATCTTCAGTACGAGCCTCAGTATCAACCTCGGTAATCATGTAAGCGGCAAAGTAAATTACTTTTTCAAGATCCTTTGGTGCTAGATCTAATAAATACCCAAGACGACTTGGTACACCTTTGAAGTACCAGATGTGAGTTACTGGGGCTGCTAATTCAATATGTCCCATACGCTCACGACGCACCTTGGCACGAGTTACCTCAACACCGCACCGCTCGCAGATAATTCCCTTAAACCGTACCCGCTTGTACTTACCGCAATAACATTCCCAGTCACGAGTTGGTCCGAAGATCTTCTCATCAAACAAACCATCTTTTTCTGGCTTAAGGGTTCGGTAGTTAATTGTCTCTGGCTTTTTAACCTCACCAAATGACCACTCACGAATATTTTTAGTGGAGGCAAGACCAATTCTTAACTCATCAAAAAAGTTAACATCTAACATGGTTATCCTCTCCTCACACTTCTTCTACAGAGCTTGGCTCAACTCGGGATAAGTTGATACCTAATTCTTCAGCGGTTCTAAATACCTCTTCATCGGTGTCGCGCATTTCAATTGCCACACCCTCTGAAGAAAGTACTTCAACATTTAAGCAAAGTGATTGCATTTCCTTAACCAAAACCTTAAATGACTCCGGAATTCCTGGCTCTGGAATATTTTCACCCTTCACAATTGCTTCATAAACCTTCACACGTCCTAGAACATCATCAGATTTAATAGTTAACAACTCTTGCAAGGTATAAGCGGCGCCGTAAGCTTCAAGTGCCCAGACCTCCATCTCGCCAAATCGCTGACCACCAAATTGTGCTTTTCCGCCCAACGGTTGTTGCGTAATCATTGAGTAAGGACCGGTGGAACGAGCGTGGATCTTGTCATCTACTAAATGGTGCAGCTTTAAGATGTACATGTATCCAACTGAGATCATTTGCTTGTATGGCTCACCAGTTCTGCCATCAAATAATTGTGCTTTGCCATCTGCGCCAATTAAACGCATGCCATCTTTGTTTGGCAGAGTTGATCCAAGAAGACCAGATAACTCCTCCTCTTTTGTACCATCAAATACTGGTGTTGCTACCTTGGTATTTGCAGGTGCTTCGGCATAACCATTCTCACGAAGTGATTGTTGCCAATCTTCATTACCCTCTAATTTCCAACCAGATTTAGCAACCCAACCAAGATGCGTCTCTAATACCTGACCAACATTCATACGTCCTGGTACGCCAAGTGGATTTAATACAACATCAACAGGTGTGCCATCTTCTAAAAATGGCATATCTTCAACTGGAAGAATCTTTGAGATAACACCCTTGTTGCCGTGACGGCCAGCAAGTTTGTCACCATCTTGGATCTTACGTTTTTGCGCAACATAAACTCGAACCACCTGGTTTACACCAGCTGCTAATTCAAATCCTTCGGCAGAATCTTGAATACTTACACCAATTACTTTGCCAGATTCACCATGAGGAACCTTTAGTGATGTATCTCGAACTTCACGGGCCTTCTCACCAAAGATTGCGCGAAGTAAACGCTCTTCAGGTGTTAATTCAGTTTCACCCTTAGGAGTTACTTTTCCTACCAAAATATCGCCAGGAACCACATCAGCTCCCACTCGAATAATTCCGCGCTCATCAAGATCGGCTAATACCTCTTCAGAAACATTTGGAATATCACGAGTGATTTCCTCTGCACCTAACTTGGTATCGCGAGCATCAACTTCATACTCTTCAATATGAATTGAAGTAAGCACATCATCTTGCACCAGGCGTTGTGAAAGAATGATCGCATCCTCATAGTTATAACCTTCCCAGGACATAAATGCCACAAGTAAGTTTTTGCCAAGCGCCATCTCACCTTTATCAGTGCTGGCACCATCTGCAACTACTTGGCCAATCTCGATCTTATCGCCCACAGAAACAATTACTTTTTGATTTCGACTAGTACCTTGGTTTGATCTAACAAACTTCTCAACAAAGTAGGTTTCATTTGAGCCATCATCATTTTTAACAATTACCTGATCAGAGCTAACCTCAGTTACCACTCCTGGTTTGCGGGCAAGTAATACATCACCAGCATCAACAGCAGCGCGAAACTCCATACCAGTTCCAACTAAGGGCGCCTCTGCTCTTATTAGCGGTACTGCTTGGCGCATCATGTTGGCACCCATCAGCGCACGGTTGGCATCATCATGCTCTAAGAATGGAATCATGGCAGTTGCAACTGAAACCATCTGGCGTGGTGACACATCCATGTAATCAACCTCAGAGGCTTGAATGTTTTCAACCTCACCACCACGGCGACGAACCAAAACTCTTGGTTCAACAAAGTGATTGTCATCAGTTAATGGCGCATTTGCTTGCGCAATAATGTGTTCATCCTCTTCATCAGCAGTTAAGTAATCGATGCGATCAGTTACCTTGCCATCAACAACTTTGCGATAAGGGGTTTCAATAAAACCAAATGGTGTAACTCGAGCATAGGTTGCAAGGGATCCAATCAATCCAATGTTTGGACCTTCTGGTGTTTCAATTGGGCACATACGTCCGTAATGGGATGGGTGAACATCTCGAACCTCAAAGCCAGCACGTTCGCGAGATAAACCGCCGGGCCCAAGGGCTGAAAGACGACGCTTGTGAGTCATACCTGAAAGTGGATTTGTTTGATCCATAAATTGAGAGAGTTGTGATGTACCAAAAAACTCTTTGCTTGATGCGACAACTGGTCTGATGTTGATCAAAGTTTGTGGCGTAATTGCCTCTACATCTTGGGTGGTCATGCGCTCGCGCACTACCCGCTCCATTCGAGAAAGTCCGGTGCGAACCTGGTTTTGAATTAACTCACCAACGGTGCGCAGACGACGGTTACCAAAATGATCAATATCATCAGTTTCAACTCGAACCTCTTTGCCATACTCCATCAAAGCATCGCCGCGATGAAGGGCTACTAAGTATTTAATTGTGCCAACAATATCTTCGATAGTTAATAGACCACGGCTTAGATCTAATTCCATACCAAGCTTCTTATTAACCTTAAACCGGCCCACTTTAGCCAAGTCATAACGCTTTGGATTGAAATAAAGATTTTCAATTAAATTCTGAGCTGCCTCTTTAGTTGGTGGCTCACCTGGGCGAAGTTTGCGATAAATATCTAACAACGCATCATCTTGGGTCTCTACGTTATCTTTTTCTAAAGTTAACTTCATTGATTCAAACTCACCAAATTGTTCAAGAATTTGGGCGCTGGTCCAACCAAGTGCTTTTAAGAAAACAGTAACTGATTGCTTGCGCTTGCGATCGATACGAACCCCGACCATATCCTTCTTATCAACTTCAAACTCAAGCCAAGCACCACGGCTAGGAATAATTTTGGTTGTGAAAACATCTTTGTCAGATGTTTTTTCAATTGTGCGCTCAAAGTAAACACCGGGAGAGCGAACAATCTGTGAAACTACAACTCGCTCTGTGCCGTTAATTACAAAAGTTCCTCGTGGAGTCATTAATGGGAAATCACCCATGAAAACAGTTTGGGATTTAATTTCTCCAGTGATGTTGTTAGTAAACTCTGCGGTTAAGAAAAGTGGAGCTGCGTAGGTAATATCGCGCTCTTTACACTCTGCAATTGTGTACTTAGGTGGCTCGAATCGATGATCACGGAATGAAAGTGACATTGAGCCTTGAAAATCTTCAATCGGTGAGATTTCTTCGAAAATTTCTTCAAGTCCTGATTGCTTTGGTACTTCACCGCGATGAGATTTCTCAGCATCTGCT
>SHVD01000028.1 GCA_009691185.1 Candidatus Nanopelagicaceae bacterium
CAGATTCCAGTTGCAAATGGCATCGATATTACTTTTAAAGAACCACTTGGGGTAGTTGGCGTAATTGTTCCTTGGAACTTTCCAATGCCAATTGCTAGTTGGGGATTTGCGCCAGCACTGGCTGCCGGCAACACAGTGGTATTAAAACCTGCTGAGTACACACCCCTTACTGCAATCAAACTTGGTGAGTTGGCATTAAAAGCAGGAATTCCTGAGGGTGTATTTAATGTGGTAGTTGGTAAGGGATCTATTGTTGGAAATCGCTTTGTTACTCATCCGCTTGTGCGCAAGATTGTCTTTACCGGCTCTACTGCAGTTGGTAAGCAGATCATGGCAGGGTGCGCCGATCAGGTTAAGCGAGTAACACTAGAGCTAGGGGGTAAGAGTGCCAATATTATTTTCGCAGATAGCGATATTGAAAGAGCAGCAGCTGCTGCCCCAGGAGCTGTATTTGATAACGCAGGGCAAGATTGTTGCGCAAGATCTCGAATCCTGGTTGAAAAAAGCGCCTTTGATAAATTTATGTCCGCCTTTGAAGCTGCGGTTAAAAAATTTAGAGTCCAAGAGCCTTCTCTTGCTACAGCTGAGATGGGACCACTTATCTCTAAGAAGCAATTAGATTCTGTGCAAGCATATTTAACTGAGCCAGTTGCATTTTCAGGCTCTGCGCCAAGTGGAAAAGGTTATTGGATGGCGCCAACAGTTTTACTTCCAAAGGATACAAAGAGTAAGGCTTGGCGGGAGGAGATCTTTGGTCCAGTTGTCTCTGTTATGACATTTGATGATGAGGCAGATGCAATAGCTAAGGCAAATGACACTGAGTTTGGTTTATCTGGTTCGATCTGGACAAATAATTCAGGTAAAGCAATCAGAGTAGCAAGAGCGGTTGAGAGTGGAAATCTATCGGTGAACTCAAACTCATCAGTTCGTTACTGGACCCCATTTGGTGGCTATAAGCAATCAGGGTTAGGGCGAGAGCTAGGACCTGATGCGCTAGATTCATTTACTGAGGTTAAAAATCTTTTTATTGCAACCGATAACTAATAAATAAGGGGATAGAGATATGAGCAAAAGACTAGAGGGCAGGGTTGCAGTAATTACCGGTGCTGGTAGTGGAATTGGTTATGCCACCGCAATTCGCTTAACTGCAGAAGGTGCCAAGGTTGTAGTTGCTGATACCAATGAGGTCTCTGGCAATAAGGTCGCCAAAGAGGTTGGCGGATTATTTGTTAAGTGTGATGTAACCAATGAGGCAGCGGTTGCTAATCTTTATAAGGTCGCCTTTGATACCTATAACCGAATTGATATTGCTTTTAATAACGCAGGTATCTCACCCCCTGATGATGATTCAATTTTAATTACCCCACTTGATGCTTGGGAGCGAGTACTTAGAGTAAACACAACTAGCGTATTTTTATGTTGCAAAGCAGTTCTGCCTTATATGCAAAAAGCGGGTAAGGGATCAATTATTAATACCGCATCCTTTGTGGCAACAATGGGGGCAGCAACCTCCCAGATTGCATACACCGCATCTAAGGGTGGGGTATTAGCAATGAGCCGTGAGTTAGGTGTTCAGTTTGCTAGAGAAGGAATTCGCGTTAACGCATTATCACCAGGACCAGTTAACACACCATTACTACAAGAGTTATTTGCAAAGGATAAAGAGCGGGCAGCACGCAGACTTGTTCATATTCCAATGGGTAGATTTGCTGAGGCAAGTGAAATAGCAGGTGCTGTTGCATTCTTAGCCTCTGATGACTCAAGCTTTATTACCGCCTCTAATTTCTTAGTAGATGGTGGTATTTCAGGAGCTTACGTAACACCGCTGGATAATTAAGAGTTAGCTGATTAAATTATTAAATTTTGGCAAGTAATGATGGCTTACCCACAGCAGATGTAGTGAGTAAACTACTGATATGGATGATCTGGCTTTAGCCCTGCAGCTAGCAGATATTGCAGATCAGGTTTCATTAGCAAGATTTAGAGCAAGTGACTTGGTAATTGATTCAAAACCTGATTTAACCCCAGTATCTGATGCTGATAAAAAGATTGAGCAATTAATACGGCAGCATCTGCTTAAGGTATCTCCTGATGATGGCGTAATCGGGGAGGAGTTTGAGAAAAAGGTATCAACTAATAACCGAGAGTGGATTTTAGATCCAATTGATGGCACTAAAAACTATATTAGAGGTGTTCCAATTTGGGCTACCTTAATTGCACTTCGCCAAAATAATGAGATCACCTGCACAGTTGTCTCAGCCCCAGCAATAAATCGGCGCTGGTATGCCAGCAAGGGTGAGGGTGCATACATTGTGGAAAATATTTTAGGAAAAGAAGAGAAAAGAAAGTTGAAGGTAAGTGCGGTAAGTAAAATAAGTGATGCCAGCTTTGCATTTGCTGAGGTTATTAAAAATGATAATTGGGAAGGTTATTACGATAAGTTTTTAAAGTTAACTAATGATGTTTGGCGAAGCCGTGGCTTTGGAGATTTTTGGGGTCATATGTTGGTGGCCGAAGGAGCAGTTGATATAGCCATTGAACCAAAGATGGCACTTTGGGATATGGCAGCTTTGTATTTAATTATCAAAGAGGCTGGTGGCTCTTTTACCAATTTAAATGGGGCAGATGGGGTAGATGGGCCAGGTGCGATCTCATCAAATACTTTGCTACGTAAGGAGTTGCTCACTCGGTTTGCTGGTGCTTAAAAAAAGCTCATACTGCAATGGATAAACTATGACAAGTAGTAGTTAGGCCAACTCTATTAAGTAATATTAAATTTTGCTATCTTTAAGATTTTTGGGTAACTGCACTTAATGCGTTTTTAAACTCAACTGATTTAAAATCTTTCATCGCAACCTCATATTTTTGCATTCCCCAATCCCAAAAATTAAAATCAAGCTCTGAGATTGAGTTTTGAATCGATGCCCACAATGTCCAGCCGTAGCGGGCCAGGAGTGCATATAACCATGCTCTAGCCACCTTTTCAGCTCGATGTTTGCCGTAGTAACTATCTACTAACTCAACTAGTTGATCATAAGAAAGATTTGATTCGCTATAAATATTACCAAGCTCAAAGCAGGCATCATTATTACCAGAGTACTCATAATCTATTAGCCAGATTTTCTGGCCATCATCAATAAAGTTTGCTGCCAGCAGATCATTATTGCAGGCCACCTTGCCCTCATCTAAAACCGATAATGCCTTCTTCATCTGACCAAGTGCATCGATATAATCTAAGTAATTATCAGGCATCTTAAAGCCATGTTTGCTTACAATCTTTAAATAATTTTGCTGAATTACAAACATATCAAAATCACTTACAAATGGCTTAGCGCTGTGCAGTTGCTTAACACTTTTGGCAACTCTGCCTAAGTTATTTGCCACATGTTGGCTATTAAATGTCTTACCTGGTATGTAACCAATTACCAATAAACCAAACTGGGGTAAAAAGTCATAGACAGGTGCACCAATGCCAATATCAGCAGCAAGCTTTGAGTTTTCATACTCAGCATTTCGATCAATTGAAAGCAGATCTGATTTATTACTTGAGATACGAGCAACAAAATCACCATTTGGGGTAGTAATCTTTAAATTACGATTAGTTAGGCCACCAGATAACTCATCAACACTACTTCTAACCGCAAGCCTTGGTACTTGGTTTAGTAAATCACTAAAACCATTACTGGAGGCAGCCACAGAGAAAGGATACAGTTGGTTGATGAGCACACAAGCCTTACCTAAGCGAGCCAAGATTGTTGTAATAGGTGGCGGTGTTGGTGGTACATCAGTTGCTTATCACCTAGCAAAGTTTGGCGAAAAAGATGTGATCTTACTTGAGCGCTCTGAACTAACTAGTGGTTCAACCTTTCACTCAGCAGGATTAGTTGGACAGCTACGTGCTGATCCAACCCTTACAAAAATGAATATGTACTCAGTTGAGTTATATCGAGAGTTAGAAAAAAGTGAAACACCAGCCTCTTGGCGAGAGTGTGGCTCAATTAAAATTGCATCTAGTAATGAGCGGATGGCTGAGATTAGGCGCCAAATTGGCTGGGCTAAAACATTTGGGTTAGATCTAGTTGAGATCTCAAATGATCAGATTAAAGAATTATTTCCATTAATTAATTTAGCTGGGGTAGTTGGCGGCTGCTATATGGCCTCAGATGGCCAGGTGGATCCATCTTCATTAACTGGCGCACTTGCAGCAGGGGCAAGGGCGGGTGGGGTAAAGATCTTTACCCACACCAGGGTAGTTGCAATTAATACCAAAGATAATCAAATTAAATCAGTAACAACTGATAAGGGTGAGATTGAATGTGAGATTGTGGTCATCTGCGGTGGGATGTTTGCCGCTGAAATTGGCAGATTAGTAGATGTGCGAATTCCAATTATTCCAATGAGTCATCAGTATCTAATTACTGAAAACTTTATCCCGGAGCAGGTGAAGTTTCTGCCCTCACTGCGGGACCCAGATAATTTGATCTACTTTCGCCAAGAGGTTAAAGGCTTAGTTATGGGTGGGTATGAACGTAACTCAAAGCCTTTCACAGCAACAGCTAACTCCTATGATCAAATTCCAGCGGATTTTAACTCTAAGTTATTACCAGATGAGTGGGAGCGGTTTGAAGAGATTGCTCAAAATGCTGCCATGCGAGTACCTGCGATGGGTGAGATTGGTTTTAAAAACTTTATTAATGGACCAGAGGGCTTTACCCCAGATAATGAGTTTTGTTTAGGTGAGACATCAGTTGGTGGTTTTTATGTGGCAGCCGGATTTTGTGCTCATGGAATTGCCGGTGCTGGTGGGATTGGCAAGGTAGTTGCTGAATGGATAATAGCTGGTGAGCCAACAATGGATCTTTGGCATATGGATATTAAAAGATTCTCTGATGCTTATAAATCACCTAAGTTCACACTTGAGCGAGTTAGGGAAAATTATGAGGCTTACTACGATATTCATTATCCAGGGGAGGAGCGAAGCAGCGCTCGCGGTGAGAATAAATCACCAATTTATGATTGGCATAAAGAAAATGGCGCCATATTTGGCGAGAAAGCTGCTTGGGAGCGAGTTAATTACTATTTAAATCCAAATGAGAAGGGATTAGATCAAAGCCTTAGGCCAAATGGTTGGGTGGGAAAGCACTGGCATTCAGCAGTTGCCTTAGAACATCATGCTACTAGAAATACCGCTGGTCTATTTGATGAATCAAGTTTTGCCAAGATAAAGATAAGTGGTGCTAGGTCAGCTGAGTTTTTAAATCTAATTTGTGCAAATAATGTCGTAAAAGGTGTTGGCCGGACTACTTATACCCAGGCGCTAAATAAAAAAGGTGGAATTGAATCTGACTACACCATCACGCAAGTAGCAGATAATGAGTTTTTAATCATTACTGGCACCGCCTTTTTAAATCATGATAAAGGCTGGCTAGAAAAGCAGATGCGCGAGAATAACTTTGATCAAGTTGATATAAGTGATATCACTAAAGAGTTAGCATGTTTTGGCATCTGGGGACCAAATGCTAGAAAGATATTACAGAAAGTAACAGAGACTGATCTATCAAATGAGGCCTTTGGTTTTATGAACTCAAAGATGATAAAGATAAAAGATATTTTGCTTCGGGCAACTCGAATTACCTATGTTGGTGAGTTAGGTTGGGAGTTATATATCCCAGTAAAGGATGGTCTTAATGTTTGGCTAGCACTACTAGCGGCTGGTAAAGATTTAGGTATTAGGCCAGCTGGCTATCGTGCTATTGAATCACTTCGCCTTGAGAAGGGATATCGGGCTTGGGCAGGTGAGATAAATACTGAAACTAATCCTTATGAGGCAGGTCTTGGTTTTGCGATCTCTTCGAAAAAAGATAATTTTATTGGTAAGGCTAGTTTGGATGCTATTAAAGATAAGGTAAGCAGGAAATTAACCGCACTTACCTTTACCGATATCAAAGATGTTGCAATGGGTAATGAACCAATCTTTATTGGCAACAAAGTAGTTGGCAGAGTTAAATCAGCAGGTCAGGGTTACAGCTTAAATAAAGCAATCGCCTACGCATACCTGCCAGTTGAACACACCAGCCCTGGTACATCTGTTGAGGTTGAGATGTTTGGAATTAAAAAAGTAGCAACAATTATGCAAGAGCCACTTTTTGATCCAGCCGGTGAACGGGTTAAGAGTTAATCAACCTTTTCAACGCTAGCGGTTGCAACTCTGCGCAAGAAGGTATCAACTAGATCATAGGTGCGTTTATCTGAGGCTGGCTGAATACTTTTAGTTTGACTTCTTAGTTGTTCAACATCAACTCCCTCTGCCTCAACCTCGGCGCACCCACCCTCCATTGCAAGCCAAGCCTCTAAAACCTCTGGATCAACCTCTGGGTGAAACTGCAGGGCAAGTGTTCGACCCATTACAAATGCTTGGTTAGCACTATCTGTTTTTGCAATCTCAGTAGCACCCTTTGGAGTTGTCCATCTATCCCAGTGGTAGGCAAACCAGGGACCAGCTGGAATTAAGGTTTTATCATTTGATTCAATCTCAATCCAACCAACCTCAGCCTTTGGCGCTTTAGCAACTGAGCCACCTAATGCTCTGGCCATCAACTGCCCACCAAAGCAGATGCCAAGAATTGGAATGCCATCATTGTGTGCTTGTTTTAATTTTTCAAGCTCAGGCAGTAACCAATTACCGATTCGATCATCCTCATACGCCCCATAGTGAGCACCCATCGGAACTAATAAGTCATACTCATTAAAGTTTGGAAAGGTAGTGGTGATATTTGGCGAGTCATAATCACTTTGCGGAACTATTAAAAACCGCTCAATCTCATACCCATGTTTTTCTAGGCTGCGCCAGATTGGCCCACCGAGTGAGATGTGATCATGTTCAATGAATAAGGCGCGCATTTATAGTGAGGAGCCATAAAGCCTGGAGAGATTAAACTCATGATGCCCACCAAGCTCTGCCCTGGTTAGATGGCCATTTGCAACATCTAAAATTAAGTTATAGAGCTCTTCGCCATTTTCTTCTAAAGTTTGGGTGCCATCTGCAATAGTGCCGGAGTTTAAGTCGATAATATCTGGAATAGCAGTTGCCATCTCCGTATTAGTTGCCACCTTTATTGTTGGCATAACGGCGCTGCCGGTAGGTGTTCCTCTACCTGTTGTGAAGACGGTGATATTTACCCCTGCTGCGCCAAAACCAGTTAATTGTTCAATGTCATGACCTGGTGTATCCATAAAGTAAAGACCTGCTTTTTTTGGCGCAATTGCATACTCAAGCACACCAGTAAATTGTGCATTACCTGCTTTTTTTGCCGCCCCTAATGATTTCTCCTCTAATGTGGAGAGGCCGCCTTCAATATTTCCCCTAGATGGTTGGGCTCCTCTGATATCAATTCCTTCATAATTAATACTTGCTTCATACCTTGCCACCACATCAATAATTTGTGCTCCTACCTCTTTGGTAATTGCCCGCCTTGCTAATAAGTGCTCTGCTCCCAAGATCTCCATGGTCTCACCAAGTATTGATGTGGCGCCTTGTTCTACTAATTTGTCACTTGCTACACCTAAAGCTGGGTTTGCAGTAATTCCGGAGTAGGCATCAGAGCCACCACACTCAAGCCCTAAGACAATTGCAGATATTGGCGCTGCCACTCTTTGTTCTGTCTTTGCTTGAATAAGTAATTTATTTGCCTCATCAACTCCACTTTGAGTTAATTTCTCTAAGGATTTTAAATCAGAGAGTGATATCTGAATTAGCTTTGTTTTGCCATAACTTTTAGCTCTAGCAATTACCTCATCCTCAATTGGTGTGCCCAGGCGCAAAAGTATGGTTGCATAGAGATTTGGATTTGTAGCATTTCCAGCCAGTAGGTGAATAATTCGCTCTTGATCTTTTTCAACCATCTGTGACCAATCATGGCTCACTGCAACCGCACCAGTTGATTGATTTTCAATATCTCTAGCTGCTGCAGATAAAATCTGATGAAGTGGCAGGATCAACACCTGGTTTCTAAAGCCCCACCTGCCATCACCTCTTTTATATCCGGTAAGGCTCATCACACACTCCGCACTGCACGTGGGGCAACAATCTCACCAATGCCTGAAACTTCACTCTTTGTTTTCTCGCCATTACCAACCTTGGTAAGTAACTCAACCATCTGCTCGGTTGATGCTGTTGCTGGCAGATCAAACTCAGCAGATAGGGCTAAGTGAAGCGGGGATGTGGATGCAATATTGATAACTGGGATTAATGGAAAGCCAGAGGGTGGTTGATTTTCATCGGCAAAGGAGAAAATAACATGAACCTTCTTACTCATTAACTTTGTCAGATTATGTTCACTTACCCCCTGCTTATCCTCAATCTCAACTGCAAAACCTGCTGTGGTAAGTGCAGCCTTTATTTCAGATAGGTTTTCAACCTTTCGTGCTAGATCTAAGCCAACAAGTAAGTGATCCACCTTTGCTGATGTGCTCTTAAAGTTGTCCCGTAATTGTTTGGCTTGGACAACACCTGCCTCATATGTGCCGGAGGCACCACCTGACTCTTGGATAACTAATAATCTAGATAACTCTTGGTTGATCTTGGGCAAAAGCTCTGGCCCTTGGATAGTTTCACAGCCAAGGGAAACCACCAGTACTGATTGCACATTTGGATGATTTGCTAATTCAATAAAAAAGTTATCTACCCCAGGCACATCAATGCCAATGATGCCACAACCATTTTGATGGGCAAAAGTAATTGCACCCACATCATTTGCAATTTTTCTGCTGACATGGGTGGAACAAACTACGGAAGGAAGTATTAATTGGTGATCGCGAACTCCCACCCCACGACCCTTATGGGCAAAGCCAGTAATACTCATTATTTGCTCACCTCAGTTGAGAGTCGGTCACCTAAAACATTATGGGTGTGAACATGTTCACCGACAGTAATGTCTTTGGTGGCATGTCCCATCCGCTCGCCATACTTAATAATTCCCTCACCCTTTTTAACCGCCTTTGATGCCACCTTGTGACCTCTTGGTATTTTTTGGGTGATGGTTAACTTTAAATTATCTTGATCAATTACCGCGCCAGCATCCATATCCTCAAGACAGATTGCAATGTTATCTGCTGGATTTAAAACTAAAACCTTACGCATGGTGACAGGTTACTACTACTTATACTCTGCTGTCAGTGCAAGAAATTGTTGGTAATTGTGCTCTAGCCCATTCTTTTCATTATCTGCTGGCATGAATGTCTCACCGTGTGAGATCTTGATTTTTGCTACCTGTGTTGCCAAATCTTCATTACCACTCAGTTGATCAGCAGATGCTGCAAGCATCGCTGCACCAATATGAGTACCGCTCTGACTTAAAATTATTACCGGCTTATTCAAAACTGTTGCTCTGATCTGACTTAAAATTTGTGATTTACCGCCACCACCGACGGTGAAGATTGAATTTGATATATCAGCACCAGCTTTTGCCAGTAACTCATATGAGTAACGCTCGGTAAATGCGATCGCCTCTAAGATCCCTCGGTATAACTCAGTCTCATTTTTAGGTGATTTAGTTATTAGATTTTTCATATCAGCTGACAAAAATGGAAACCGTTCACCAACAGCTGGTAGGGGGTAGGTGACAATGTTTGCCACACCAAAATCAGCAGCTCTTTGATTCCAGTTATCAATATCTTTAGCAAATTGTTTATATGAGATACCGCCAATGTTGCACGCCCCACCTGCTAGAAATCTATTTTTTGGTAAAAGGTGTGAATAAAAGCTATCACCTTTTATGTTGGTCTTACTTACCGCTTTAATTACCATCGTGGTTCCCAGTGAGGTCACTGATCCTGATGGTCCACCGGCTGAGATTTGGGCGGTACAACCGTCGGTCATTCCAGCATAAATAGGTATTTGATCTAATCCTAGTTGCGCACTTATCTCACTACTTATTGTGGCGATTTTTGTACCGGGTAAAACCAATCTTGGCAGGGTCAGATTTAAACTCTTTGCCTCACTTACTACCTGCTGATTCCAACTTAGCGTTTCAAAATCTAAACCAATTTTTAAGCTATGGCTACTATCACTTGCCACTTGTATTAATGGTTTGCTAGAAAGGTGAGCGATTACAAAATCTGGGGTGTTTGCCAGCAGGTATGGCCCACTTTGGTTTGCTTCAATAATAATCTTTTCAGCCTTGCCTAATATCGAAGCGGATCTACCATCGTTATACATGACAGCATCGGCAATCGGATTACCTTTTAAATCTGTGATTACAAATGTACCGCTCGTAGCTGAGATACAAAGCGCCCTTGGGTTTAGCTGTGCTGCTTGACATTGTGCTGTTAAATCCTTTAATACCTTACTTACTGCCACAATCCAACTAACTGGATTTTGTGTTAATCGCTTATCACTACCAGCGGCGACAGGTGCTAATTTTTCACTACTTGATCCATATGATTTACCTTGCGCATCAATTGCCACAGCCCGAACATTTGCAGTTGCAATATCAATTCCAATATAAACTGGCTTACTCATAATGCATTGATTAATGCTGGTAAATTAACTAGATCAACTACCGTGATATCAGCCTGAGCTAAATCTTGCTCACTTGGATCAGGATTAGCCTCACCCCGCCTTACCCAGACTGTTTTCATACCCAATTTCTTCGCCGGCATCACATCGGTATCAATTCGATTTCCAATATGAATTGATTTTGCAGGATCAACTGCCAACTCTTTTATCGCTAGCTCAAAGATCTTAATATCAGGCTTTTCAATCCCAACAATTGCTGAAATACCAAGAAAATCAATTAGCTCAAACAGATTATCTGATTTAAGCGAATTAATGCTGCTGGCCGGTTGGTTTGCCACAATACCAATCTTGGCGCCGCTTTCTTTTACGGCGGTAATACACCCCTTCGCGTCTTGGTAGAGATCATTTGGAGTAAAGATCCAGTGATCCGTCGCAATCTGCATCAGCTCACTCTTTTTTTCAAGTGAGCCTAAAAACTTCTCACACAATTTGCTTCGAAGAGAGCCTGAATGAGATTTCAAGTGGTTGCTATAAACCTGATTAAACTCATCTTGATTCACATTAGGTGATAATTCATTTAATGCAATAAAAATTGCACGTTTAAATACTTCATCGGAATAGATAACTCCACCAATATCAAAGGTAACTGCTGCTGGGCGCATTAGCTCTTTTTTTGTTCAGCTAACATCTTTCGGCGCAGGATTTCATCTGGCCTAAATGCAATCGCGGCAGCTTCTTTTTTAGGAATGAAATTAATACCACCGCTACTTAATGCACCAATTCGTACCTTGGCAGCTTTAACTGCAATCTGAGTTGTCGATAACGCCTCAGCACTCACCGATCCGAATGTGCAAAGACCATGGTTTCCTAAAATTATCTGACCAGGAGATCTCCCATATTTATCTTGATACTTCACTACTCCCTGATAAACGCCAAGACCAAGGGATAGGCCAGGGGATTCGTAAGGTAAAAATAATGGAACTGGACCACAGACCACTGCTTCATCTGGGAATACTGTGCCACTGTAATGTTTGGCGGCATCTTTACTTGCAGCAAGTGCCACGACAGGTGTCGGGTGAGTGTGCAGCGACCAGGTGGCACCCATTAGATGAAAAGCGACCACGTGAACCATAGTTTCAATACTGGCTTTTCTTACCTTGCCGTTGGCAGTAGCCGACTCTTTTAAGATCGCATCAAAGGCTTTATCTAATTTGTCTGTTACACCTTTCTTATCTGCATCAATTAAAATTTGAGCGCAGCGATCTAAATCCAAGTAAACCCAATCATCTTCAGTGGCATTACCCATCACCACTCCACTTGCTTTGACTAAGAAGCGGTTTGTGCTCGGTTCGAAAACTGCGATATTTCCTTCCGCAACAATTGTTAGGTCAGCCTCGGGTGAGCCAGCGATTTTGGCTAACTCAGTTAACTGAGTTACTAAATTACTCATCGCATATCCTCCAAAGTTAACTTCTCATATCGTGCGCGTACCTGCGCAATTGTATTTGGATTTAGAGCATCACTGCTTTGATACTTTTTTAGCCCTAGATCACTTTTTTCTATCAACGCCCGTGCCGAAATAGTATCTGTTAAGTGAGTGTGCCCGCCTAGAGCGATCGCCTGCACCATCGCATTTCCCATCGCAGTTGCCTCAATGGGACCTGCAATCACTTGCTTACCGGAGATATCTGCAGTTAATTGGCATAAATGCTCATTGGCTGAACCGCCACCAACAATATGAATAGCCGGCATTGGCAGATTGCTGCAAACAGATAATGTGTCACAGGTTTTAGAATATTGAAGTGCTAATGAGACAAATACGGTTTGAGCTAATTCAGCTGGGGTGGTGGGAATAGGTTGATTAGTATTTTTTGCATACTTTTGAATTCGTTCAATCATTCCCCCGGCATGAATAAAAATTGAGGCATCAACATAGATAAGTGTGGCGAATGGGTCTTTCTCTTTTGCCGCTAGCTCAGCAAGTTGGGCGTAGGTGAGATCTTCACCATTTTCCTTAAGGTTCCGGCGCACTTCTTGGATTAGCCACAGCCCCATAATGTTCCTAAGCAATCTAACACTTCGGTTATAGCCACCCTCATTTGTTAATCGACCATTCATTGTTATCTCATTTACAACTGGTTTTACTAATTCAACGCC
Organism: Candidatus Nanopelagicaceae bacterium; assembly: GCA_009691185.1. GTDB lineage: Bacteria > Actinomycetota > Actinomycetes > Nanopelagicales > Nanopelagicaceae > Nanopelagicus. The sequence continues at coordinate 12,674 of SHVD01000028.1, forward strand.
CATCAAGGACCATGTACCACTTGAGATATAAGCACTTCCTGGCGAGAGGAGTGGTGTGGCGAAAACAGCAGCCGCGGTGTCATGGGAGGCGGTTGCAATACATGTAATTGCTCCGATACCAGTTTTATCCTGTAACTCTTTTTTTAATACTCCACGAATTGTGCCGGGGTTTTCAACTTTGCCAAAGATTTCCAGTGGAATTCCTAAATCTTTAGTTAGCGTAGTTGCCCATTTATTCTTTACCACATCATATAAACCAGAGGTAGTAGCAATTGTGTATTCAGTACCGATCACACCAGTTAATGCATACAGAATTAGATCTGGCATAAATAATAAATGCTTTGCTTTTTCAAACTCATCAGGTGTTTGCTGGGTGATTGCTAGCAATTGATAAATAGAGTTGACCTCAAGTAATTGGCAACCACTCTCGTAATGCAGACGATCTTTTCCAACTAATTCAAATGCTTTTGCTAACATGCCATCGGTGCGATGATCACGATGGCTAACTGGTAGATCGATTACCGCGCCATCATGGTCCAACAAACCAAAATCCAAGCCCCAGGTATCAACTGCTAATCCTTCATATTTACCAGTAACACTTGCCTTTGTTAAGGCGGTGGTTACCTCCTCAATTATTTTGGGTAGGTCCCAACACCTTCTATTTCTAGAATCGATTTTTACTGGTGTGAGAAAGCGATGAATCTCTTGAGTACTAATTTTTTCATCAATACTTACCGCCATCAATCGACCAGATTCTGCCCCCACATCCAGGGCTAGGTATCGCTTCACAGGAACACACTCTTCACCAAATATGT
>SHVD01000001.1 GCA_009691185.1 Candidatus Nanopelagicaceae bacterium
AAAAATGATTCCAGTAAATAAGAACCTAATCTCACCGCGGGTGAAGCTAGTTCATTAGAGTTCATAGAGTTGGGTGTGTCACTTGGAGCATTCATTACAGAAGTCGATCTAGTTCGCATAGTATTTTCAAAACTTAGAGTCTTACTAGGCGAAGTTGTTGGAATAACATGTGAAGTAGTTCTTGTTGATGCTATTGAAATAAATAATAAAATTGATCCAGTAATACTGGCTAAATTAGCTAAATCTAATAAAATTGAAGTGGCTGTAACAGGCCAAACGAAAGCACTTGTTGGTAGTATAAAAGTGGACATCCGTCCCAAAGTCTTAAAAATACCTTCTGACCACCAACTCCAATGGAAGGCATAAAAAATACTGGCGATAATATTTAGCACAAAATAAGATCCAACAACCGCAAATAGTGGAACTTCAAACCTTAACAAAAGTGATAACACACCTGCGGCAACTAACAGAATTACACAAAGGGTGTTAAAGATCAAAGTGTCGTCTAGTACTGAGGCGCCGTATTCATTAAATGCTAACACCATACTTATTACTACAAAAAATGCACTTACAAGAAATAAAATGCCCGATATTTTTTTAAAGATTGACAATTTCATAAAGCCTCCACTGAGAGTAATTATGCATTTTTCTCCAAGTCAACGTACCAACTTGGAAGGTCTAATCTAGGTGGTTCAAAAGCGGCAAGCCCTGGAGTAATTGATTTCGAACGAGCTCTTAATATATAAAGAGCACGCTCAGATTTAATAACCCTGGGTCAAATGCCCAACTAATTCCTTTTAAAAGGAATTTTTATACTGAACAACTCATATCTGAACCACAACACATTGGAGATTTTATTTTTCCTTCACATTGTGGGCAGCGAGAGATTTGAACTTTACTTCCATCTGCAAGAGCGAGGGAATCGTTAACAAGTGGTTTGTTGCACTTGGCACAACTCGCATTGACTGACATTTCGCACTTCGCACAAGAATAAGTAGCAATCATTCTTCGTTTCCTAGTTCTACTATTAAATAAGCCAATTACTTGGCTTTATCTACTTAGAGCACAGAAAGAATATCAATTAGTAGGACAAAAAATCTAGTAAATAAAATTAATTTCTGCAATACTTACTGTTGAAGGACAAGTTGGTAGAGCACGGTGACTCACTGAGAATGCGTAAGCAGGCTCTGTGAGGCTGTGTAGCAATGCTTGAGCGTGAGCGAGAGATTGCTATACGACTCTTAATCACCGGGTCGGGGGTTCGAGTCCCTCACAACCCACTTATATAAGTGAATCCGAGATCTTTATACAAACCATGGATAAATATTAACTTCGCGGAATTCCTAAAACTGGGCGTACCTCTTCAAACATTGTGTAAAAATCAGTTAATTCAACCCCAGTTGCAGTTTTAAATGAATCTGCAAAGTTCTTCTTCTTACCTAGATTCTTATAAACTTCCATGAATTTTTCGATTCCAACATTAGCTACTAAGAACTCAGTTGCGATCGCACCAATTCCGTATGGATCGATAGCGTCGGGGCTGCCAGTATTTTTTGTTGCTTCCGATAGTAGATGTGATTTAGTTGAAGGATGATTAGAACGCATAACAGCAAATTCCCTGCCTTCAGTAGTATAACTAGCCCATCCTAAGTAACTTGCGGTTTGTAATCCTATAAAAGTTGCCGGACCTTCCCAAAACCATTGTGGAGCTATTCCTAAGCCATCTGGACTTGGAACACCACCTGATATCCGCTCTTGAACAGCATGGAAAAACTCATGTCCAGCCATCTGCATCATTCCCAATTTATCATTCACTAGTAAGTTATTTCTTGTTACTACACCCGAGTTATAAGTATTAGTTGTCGAACCACCGAATCCCGGTGCTCCTTCAGCAAAAGCTCTGCCACGATCATTTTTTGCCTCATTTTCACTATAGCCATTTTCGATATAAGTTTTTTCCACCCATGCACGATCAATACCAATCACTTCTAAAAATGGTTTACTTAATTTTGGATAATCAAATGCCTTTGCGACTAGATTCGCTCCATCTTTAACCCAGCCGACTAAGGTTTGATCAGCACCATCTTGGGCAGCAATTTTAATTACAGTGTCTTTACTTCTAGTTACCGCCACATAGGCTTTAAATTTATCAGTTGCAGCGGTCACAACAGAAGATGAAGAGGTTGGTTTAACCCAACTGTATTTTTCCCAAAGCGTTGCATAATTAGCTGCGGTAGTTGGTGTAGTGGCAGGAGTTGGGTTTGAAGCAGCAACTGCTACGCCCTTGTTCCAAACTAACTTCTTTCCAGATTTAACACATGTATAGGTTTTGCTAGCGGCAACTGATTTAATACCTGCCTTAGAACAAGTACCTCCTACTTTGACTGCAGCATTAACAGGTATTAAAGGGAGGGATAAGAAAAGAGAAAGTATTGGTAAGAAAGCAATTAGCCTCTTATTCATCTTTATACCATAAACCTTATATTTAGTTAATACAAAGGGGGTAGCCCAATCTGACCTAAATCTGTTCAAAATCTAGTAAATGTCAGACCACATCTCTACTATGGGAGATAGTTCAAGATCGGTTACATCAATATGTGGACCATGTGAGTACATAACCCCTATTGGGGTTCGAGTCCCTCACAACCCACCACAGTTTAAGCGTGAAAATTATCTGAATCTATTTAATTGTGCCTTGCTATTAAGTTTATCTAACACTTGTCTAACACTCGCCATAGTTCGCAGTAGTCCGCTACGCATGATTACCTAATCAGCGCACACCAAAACACGCCTACAAATAAATTAACGCGGTCTCCCAGTCATCGCAGTGGGTGAAGTAACTACTTACTTGGCGTAAGGCGCGGGAAAATTGCTGGAACCCGAGCTTTGTATTCGGCATAACCTTTGTACTTTGCGCTCAGCATTACTTCTTCCCAACGCAATTTATATGTAAGTAAAATAACCAGGGCCAACCAAAGCAGGATCTGGCTCCAAACCCCGCTAGAAAGCACAAGTCCAAGGGTGGCTGCAAGTAAACCGGTATATATAGGGTGACGAACGAGGTTGTAGATCCCAGTTGTTACTAATTTGCTGTCTTGATTTGGAACTGGATTAGCCGTTAGCGACTTACCTAGTCCACTAAATCCAATGAATATAATAATTACGCCTACTCCGATTAGGAATATCCCGGTAATCGTGGCCCAACTTTGCGCCTGGGTATCATCTGGAAAAATTACCAGCGCAATTATTAGCGCAAATTGAAGGGCTACTATCATTCGACCTTTTCGCAGATCATCCACTCTGCAAATTTTACTAGACTTTAATGACATTAACCTCTAGGTATGGGCAAACGCATCATGGCAAATCCATCCTAAATCTGTTCAAAATCTAGTAAATGTCAGACCACATCCCTACTATGAGAGATAGTTCAAGATCGGTTACATCCATATGTGGACCATGTGAGTACATAACCCCTATTGGGGTTCGAGTCCCTCACAACCCACAGTCAATAAATTAAGATTTAATTATTTCTACTGTATCTCCAGAATCATCTGATTTAGTAACTTTAATTGTTACACCTTCAGTAGTTACAGATTCACCTAATGCTCTAGGTGCCTTTAAATAACGAGGATCACTGCTTACATCAGATGGAAATACCTTTACCGGACCTTGACCAGATTGAATTGACGAGTCAACTACATAAATTAACGCTCCAGATTTTGCGATATTTTTATCTATACCGATCGCTCTTCTGCTTTCAATTACAACAGCCTTGGTTCTAGATATTGGAATAATCACAGCTTTAACTCCACCAGAAGTTTGAACTGGTGAGATTAATTCAGTCGATTTAGCATCCTTTAAACACTTAATTTGAGAGTCAGCGATCCAACCTAAATTCCATCTTTCAAATGCTAATAAACTTGGTGCATTGCTCTCGTAACTGCTTAAGCCCATATAACTAAACTCACCGGTGTATCTTAAACCATCATAACGATTGGCTGGATTGCTTTGCGTAAATGCATATAGATCTACCAACCCTAAGGTGTGAGAAACCTCGTGATCTAACCAGATTGATTTCCAATTATTTAGATCATATGCCGAAGTAGCACCATTAGAAATGTATTTACCATCAAGAGTTATTCCACTCTTTCTAATTGCTGAAAACGCAGGGCCGGAGTCTCCCACTCCCTTTGCATCTGGATTAGCTAAAATAATTAAACTATCAGTCTTACTGAAATTAACATCAGCATCAGCTAATTTTGCTGCCTCAGTGATGTAGTCACGATGTTTATCAAATGTCCAACCACCTTTAACATAATTACTTGAGTTTTTACTCATGCGATACCACTTTAACTGTGGCTTGAATGTGTAACTTAACTTTCCATAAGACATCTCTTTAAATACATCAGCAGCAGGGGATATCCGAGCAAATGCATCTGCAGGAGTCATAGTTGCTGGGGCATCTGGAAAATCAACCATTACAACAGTTGCAATTACATCTCCAGTTGATTTTAATCTTTCATCAATCCGTGGCCAGCCTCCGATCGATACATCACCTAGGCCATCAGCGACCGGTAATTTGCAATCAGCTAATAAATCAACAGCTACTACTGCTTTGACACCCTTATCCCATACCAGCTTCTTGCCAGACTTTATGCATGTATAAGTCTTTCCGGATGCTACTGATGTTATTCCGGCACTAGTGCATGCCCCACCTGCTTTAACGGCCGCATAAACTGGGAATAAAGGTAAGGATATTGAAAGAGAAAGTATTGTTAAGAAAGCAATTAGCCTCTTATTCATCTATAGACCGTAAACCTTATATTTAGTTAATACAACGGGTTTAGCCCACCAATATGACCTAAATCTGTTCAAAATCTAGTAAATGTCAGACCACATCTCTACTATGGGAGATAGTTCAAGATCGGTTACATCAACATGTGGACCATGTGAGTACATAACCCATATTGGGGTTCGAGTCCCTCACAACCCACTTATATAAGTGAATCCGAGATCTTTATACAAAACATGGATGAATATTAACTTCGCGGAATTCCTAAAACTGGACGTACCTCTTCACAAATTGTATAAGAATCGGTTAATTCAACCCCAGAATGCTCTACTTCATGGCGATGGTCATGAGACACGACGATCTCCTTCTAAACTCCATTCAATATATGGTTTGACCTCGTTAAGAAAATCCTCGACAGATAGTCCAAAAACTGTTTGGAATGCCTCTTTACTTGCAGCAACCCGCGCCAAATCTTTAGTTAAGTCTTTTGGGTTTAAACTATTGATCGCTACACTCCAAAAGCTCAACGTTCTCTCAAGACCATACTTGGCTAACAAATATTCATACATCACAGCACCTATCGAATAGTCTTCACCAGATGCATTAAATTCTTCATAAGATTTCTTCCACGCCCCATTATTTGCACGTATAAATCCCCGTTTATCTTCACCATAATTTGTCCATATACCATCGGCAGTTAAGAGGTAGCTCATATATGTAGCCGAGCCTTCCACCATCCATAATGGACCTGTCACTTTAGGAAGTTTTACTGCCTCCTTGGAATCCAACTTGAAACTGGTGTAAATCCATTGAATTGCATGGAAAGCTTCATGGATAAGGACGTCTCGTTCCAAATATTTTTCATCGCAATTCGACAGGGCGACCATGCCATATCCAGTACCTAAAACAGAGAGGCCTGCGCCTGCGCCTCTATAGTTTGTATAGTCAGCTCCGCGTGCTGCATCAAGAATTAACCCACCCTCGGGTGTGGTTTCACACTTACTTGAGACTTGATACATTTTTGAAATCATTAATACGTCCGAAGCTTTTTTTAATACTTGTTCACAAGCCCACTCTTTACTGCTCCCAAAAATATAGATATGTGCCTTACTATTATTTGGAATCATTGGTGAGTAATACTTCTTCATGATTTCAATCTGTTCAGAATAAAATTTGCGCTTGAGTTCAGTTGTTGTAGGATCCCAGTATATTACGAATGGATTATGCACGCTCCCTTTTTGATTTAGAATCACATTCTTTGCAAGGGCTCCAATGAGAGGATAATCAGCGCTCTTAATTGGGTCAACGCTCTGAAATGGTGCAGCTTTCTTTTTAACTGGAGTTGGAGTTGGTGCAGCTTTCTTTTTAATTGGAGGGTCACAACGGTCAGTTGATACATCGTTTAACATCCAAAGTAACCGCGTCCCCACAACTTTTGCACTTTTACCCACACCCTGAAGAATCTCGACTTTGGTACACGTATAGGACTTACCATCTTTTCCAACAGCTGTAATACCTGCCTTAGAACAAGTGCCTCCTGCTTTAACTTCAGCATTAGCAGGTATTAAAGGGAGGGACAGGAAAAGAGAAAGTATTGGTAAGAAAGTAATTAGCTTCTTATTCATCTGTAGACCATAAACCTTATATTTAGTTAATACAACGGGTTGTAGCCCCCCTATATGACCTAAATCTGTTCGATATCTAGTAATTGTCAGACCCCATCCCTAATATGGGTTGTGGATCAAGATCGGTTACATCAATATGTGGACCATGAGAGTACATAACCCCTATTGGGGTTCGAGTCCCTCACAACCCACGAACAGATTTTAAAGTACTCAATTTATGACCTACAACAGTTGTAGTTAGCTCTCCTGCCTTTATTAATCTTATTAAGGCTGCAGGATCCTGGGCTGAAGTCTTAAGGGTCAAAGATGATTTTGGTACTTTTAAATTACCGCCCCTGGCGATTTTAATAATTTTGCCACTTGCACTGCCCCCGCGATGATTCCAGGTGACAAGTGAGCCTACTCTCAATATTGATTTACTCATATTTATTCCTTTGCCAACAAATCTAATACCTGATCAACTCTACACGCCACTAACTTATCGTAATCAAGAGTTAACTCTTCAATTTTTTTCTGTTGGGCAGGATCAAAAATACGTGCAAGATTTCTCTGATACTTTTCTTTAAGAAGAGGTATCCCCTCTTCCCGCCTTCTCTTATGTCCTACCGGATACTCAACTACTACCTCATCCAACACTGTGCCATCACTTAATGTAATTGTCATTGCATTTGCAATCGATCTCTTTTGTGGATCATGGTAATCAGCTGAAAAATTCTTATCCTCTATGCAACTTATCTTTTCTCTTAACTGATCAATCCTAGGATCTGCTGCTACATCATCTTCATAATCTCTGGCGGTTAACCTGCCAAAAATTAATGGAATTGCCACCATATATTGAATGGTGTGATCACGATCTGCTGGATTTTTAAGCTCACCTTTTTTATCAATGATTCGAATACATGCCTCATGGGTTCTAATCTCAACCTTGGCAATATCATCAGAAGTTTTTCCAAGTGAGGCTAATTTTCTATTTAGAATCATCGCAGCCTCAACTGCGGTTTGGGCATGAAACTCAGCAGGGTATGAGATCTTAAATAAAATATTCTCCATTACATACTCACTGTATGGCCGCTGGAATACAAATTTATTTCCCCTAAAGGATGAGTCATAAAAACCCCAACCCTTTGCCGTTAACGCAGTTGGATAACCCATCTCACCTGTTCTTGCAATTAATGCAAGCCGGACTGCGCGGGAAGTAGCATCACCTGCCGCCCAAGATTTTCTAGAGCCGGCATTTGGAAAGTGTCGATATGTTCGAAGTGATTGACCATCAACCCAAGCAAGTGAGAGGGCAGCCAGTATTTGATCTCTACTTAATCCCATCATCTGCGCAACGACTGCAGTAGATGCCACCTTAACTAGCACCACATGATCAATCCCAACCTTATTAAATGAGTTTTCAAGTGCAATACATCCTTGAATCTCATGGGCTTTAATCATTGCAGTGAAAAGATCACGCATTGTGAAATCACTCTTAGTTGCAAACTTTGGATTTCTATTTAACCAATCTGCCACTGCCAGAATTGCACCTAAATTATCTGATGGATGCCCCCATTCAGCAGCTAGCCAGGTGTCGTTGTAATCAAGCCATCTAATGGCAGCTCCAATGTTAAAGGCTGCACTTACTGGATCTAGCTTGTAAGAAGTGCCAGGCACTCTTGCGCCATTTTCAATCTTTAAACCTTCAACTACCGGCCCTAATAATTTGGTGCAAGCCTCATACTCAAGTGCTTCTAATCCGCAACCAATTGTGTCAATAAAACAATGCCAAGCGGTTTCATATGCAAGGGGGGAGTTAATCTCATAATTTAAAACATAATCTGTGATATCAATTATCTCTTGATCATATGGGGTATTAGATTTTGTGAAGTTTGAACTCATCTAACTCACCCTCGCTTTTCAATTGGGACAAAGACCCGGTTTGGCTCACCTGTGTAATTGGCAGCAGGTCTAATAATCTTATTATCTACTCGCTGCTCCATCACATGCCCACTCCAGCCAGTAAGGCGAGCGAAGATAAATATAGGTGTGAAGAAGGTGATAGGAATTCCCATTTGGTGATATGCAACAGCTGAAAACCAATCCAGATTGGCAAACATCTTTTTCTCACTCATCATCACAGTTTCAATCCGATCTGCGATATCAAACAGCTTTGTGTCATTATTCTCAGCTGATAATGATTTAGCAATTGCTTTAATAATTGGATTTCTGGGATCTAAAGAGGTGTAAACCGGATGTCCAAAACCAATTACAACCTCCTTAGCAGCTAGACGTTTTTTAATATCAAGTGCTGCCGCTTCCGGTGATTGATAACGTTGTTGAGTCTGAAGTGCTATTTCATTAGCACCACCATGTTTGGGACCACGCAGTGCCCCAATAGCGCCGGTAATTGATGAGTAAATATCAGAACCAGTACTAGCAATAACTCGGGCGGTGAAAGTGGAGGCATTAAACTCATGCTCGGCGTATAGAATAAGTGATGCTTGCATTGCTTTGACCCAAGATTGCTTTGGTTTTTCTTGTAAGAACAATTGCAAGAAGTGCTCTGCTACCCCATCAGCACCAGTGTTAGTTGAGATTTTTTTACCATAATGTGTGAAGTGATACCAATAAAGCAACGCTGATGGGGATGCTGCAATTAAGCGATTGGCAGCAGCCAGTGCGCTTTGCCCATCATGTTTTTCACTCTCAGGGTAGAAGCTAGCAAGGCTTGAAGTGGCAGTTCTAACCACATCCATCGGGTTAGCACTCTTTGGTAGATTTTCAAGGATGGTTTTAACTGCATCTGGTAAATCTCGCAAGCTTGATAATTGCGCCTTGTAATCTGCTAATTGTATTTGAGTAGGCAGGTATCCATAGAGAATCAGATAGGAAACCTCTTCAAACTCACAATTTTGGGCTAAATCATTTATCTCATACCCACGGTAGCGCAGATCATTACCTGAGTGACCAACTGTTGATAGTGCGGTATCTCCTGCTACAACTCCTGAGAGTGCAACTGATTTTTTTACTCTTACCTCACTCATTAGTTAACTATTTATTGAATCTATCTAAGGATTTTTCATACTCATAGTAATTAATGCTTTTATATAACTCATCTCGAGTTTGCATCTTATCTACCACACCTTTTTGGGTGCCATTTGCTTTGATACTTTGATAAACCTCAAGTGCTGCCTTATTCATCGCTCTAAAGGCAGAGAGCGGATAAAGCGCCATCGCTACCTTGGCACTTTTTAACTCCTGGGTGGTAAACATTGGAGTTAATCCAAACTCGGTGATATTTGCCAGGATTGGCACCCCAACCTCATCAGCAAATCTTTGATAGATCTTTAAATCATCAACAGCTTCGACAAATAACATCTGCGCCCCAGCCTTTACATAAGCCTTAGCGCGATCAATTGCTGCATCCACACCCTCTGATGCGAGCGCGTCAGTTCTTGCCATAATCACAAATGAGTTATCACCCTTGGCACTTACCGCAGCACTTATTCGATCAACCATCTCCTGCTTTGAAACTAACTCTTTATTTGGCCGGTGGCCACATCTTTTAGCGCCAACCTGATCTTCAATATGAGCAGCTGCTGCTCCTGCTGCAATGAGGGAGGTAATAGTGCGGGTGATATTAAAGGCAGATGGACCAAAGCCGGTATCAATATCTACTAAGAGTGGCAGCTTGGTTACATTAACAATTCTTCGCACATCAGTTAAAACATCCTCTAAATTAGTAATACCAAGATCTGGCACACCCAATGATCCTGCTGCTACCCCACCACCAGATAAATAGATCGCTTTATAGCCAGATTGCTCAGCCAGAAGTGCGTGGTTGGCATTTATGACCCCAACAATTTGCAATGGGGCTTCCTCTTTCACTGCTTTTCTAAATAGATCCCCAGCTTGTGCTATCACATCTCTTAATCTATCACTTGCTGGAAAAAAACAATATTTGGCACTTTTTTCTACCTTAGTAATTGACATTTGGCGCAACTTCGATAACTTAACTCCATGCATGCAGTGGTAATTGGCGCAGGTGTGATTGGCTCATCAATTGCATTGCAATTAAGACGTCTTGGTCATGATGTCACAGTGGTGGAGCGCAACTCAGCAGCTGGTATGGGTTCAACCAGCGCGTCGAGTGCGGTGGTTAGATTTAATTACTCAACCTTTGACGCAGTTGCACTCTCCTGGGAGTCCTACTTTTTATGGAAAGAGTTTAAAGAGTTAATCGATGGCACAGATGGATACGCAAAGAATTCATTAAGTAATTCTCAAGAACATTACGCCCACCTAGAAGATCGTGGTTATGTGATGTTGGATGTACCAGTACTTTCTAATGAAAAGACGATGGCCTTATTTGACCAAGCAGGAATTCCTTATGAAATCTGGGATTCAAAGCAACTAAAGATTGGCATGCCAGGAATAGATGCTGGTAGGTACTGGCCAAACAAACCAGTTAAGTCAGATGAGTTTTGGGATGAGGCAAATCAGGAGTTAGGCGCAATATTTTCTAAGCATGGCGGCTATGTCTCAGACCCCTTACTTGCTGCGCAAAACTTTGCGGTGGCAGCAAAGCGTGAGGGAGTTAATTTTAAGTTTCGAAAAGTTGTGGTTGGTATTGAAAAGAATCTAGGAAGAGTTTCAGGTGTTGCGGTAAGTGATTTTGATTCCCAAAGTAAAAAGCCATTAGATACCGGCCATGAAGTAATTGCTGCTGATGTAGTGATTAATGTGGCAGGACCTTGGTCTACTTTGATAAATCAAATGGCAGGTGCTGGTAGTGATTTCACTATAGAGTTAAAGCCACTTCGGGCTGAGGTGCACCAGATATCAACTCCAAAAGATATTTTGCCAGGTCCAATCATGGGAGATTTAGATCTTGGCACCTATGTTAGATCTGGCCCTGGTGGAATCACTTTGGTGGGCGGAACAGAGCCAGAGTGTGATGAGCTTGAGTGGGTTACACCAGATAAGGTCGATGAGGTAAACATGACAAGAACTGTTGCGGTTTTTGAATCTCAAACATATCGATTTGCTAGAAGATTTCCAGCTGCGCAAATCCCGTCCACTCCAGTTGGTGTAGTTGGTGTTTATGATGTTTCATCTGATTGGACGCCAATCTATGACAAAACTGATGTGCCAGGGTTTTATGTGGCGATAGGAACTAGTGGAAATCAATTTAAAAACGCCCCTGGTGCTGGTTTAATCATGGCCCACTTAATTACCCAGGTGGAAAAAGGTGCTGATCATGACAGTGAGCCAGTGGTTTATCAATGCACGAAGAGTAAGAGTGTGATTAATTTAGGCACATTTTCTAGAAAGCGCGCCCGTAACTTAACTAGCGGAACGGTAATGGGTTAAACGGTAAAAAAAGTATTAGTGACCTAGGTAGGCCTTAGTAACCTTGTCATCAGCACTTAACTCTTTTGCGCTACCACTGATCTTTACTTTGCCAGACTCTAAAACATAAGCACGATCTGCCACATCAAGGGCAGCGGTTGCATTTTGTTCAATCAACAAAATTGTTACACCTTGTTGGCGAATCTTCACAATAGTGTCAAAAATTAACTCAACCAATACCGGAGCAAGTCCCATTGATGGCTCATCAAGAAGTAATAGTTTTGGATCACCCATTAATGCTCGGCTGACGGCCAACATCTGCTGCTCACCACCTGACATGGTGCCAGCTCGTTGATCAATTCGCTCTTTTAATCGTGGAAATAGATCGAGCACCTTAGCCATATCAGCTGCAACCTCGCCCTTATTGTTTCTCAAGAATGCGCCCAACTCAAGATTTTCCTTAACTGTCATACGAGGAAAAATTCTTCTTCCTTCAGGTGCGTGGCAGATGCCCATGCCAACGATTTCATGCCCTGGCATGCCATCAATTCGCTTGCCATTAAATGTAATCTCGCCAGATTTAGGTTTGATTAATCCTGAGATTGTTCGCAATGTGGTTGATTTACCAGCACCATTTGAACCAATTAAGGTGACAATCTCACCTTGGTTAACAGTGACTGAAACATCTTTAACTGCAATAATCTTGCCGTAGGCAACTTGAATATTTTTAACCTCTAACATCGCACTCATTTTCTAGCCGCCTTAGGTTTACCAAGGTACGCCTCGATCACTCGTGGATTACTCTTTATCTCAGCTGGGGATCCTTCAGCGATCTTCTCGCCTTGATCAAGAACTGTGATTCGTTGCGAAACTGCCATAACCACCTTCATGTCATGTTCAATCAACATAACTGCGATATCGCGCTCTGCCACAAGTTTGTTGATGAAATCAATAAATACCTGTGACTCTTGAGCGTTCATACCAGCAGTTGGCTCATCAAGTAATAAAACCTTTGGATTAAGAGCTAACGCTCTTGCAACCTCAAGCCGGCGTTGATCACCGTAGGAAAGATTTCTAGCAAACTCATGTGTCCATTTGCCAACACCTGCGAAATCTAGAATCTCTTGCGCTTTTGCTTCAGCTTCGCGCTCCTCTTTGCGTTGCCTTGGAGTTCTAAGAATTGTGGCGGTAATTCCTGACTTCAGATGTGAGTGCATAGCAACAAGTAGGTTCTCTTGCGCTGTCATCAAACCAAATAGACGGATATTTTGAAAGGTTCGAGCAATTCCAATTTCGGCAATCTTATGTGGTGGCAGATCGGTAATCTCTTTCCCACCATAAACAATTTTGCCTGCTGATGGCTTATATAGACCAGTTAAGACGTTAAAGAATGTTGTCTTACCAGCACCATTTGGACCAATAAGTGAAACAATGGATTTGTTTGGAATATCAAAGGTCACATTGTTGACCGCTAGTAAGCCACCAAATTGAACTGAGATATTTTTTGCTTCTAATGCATTAGCCATGGGTTACTTACCCACTTTCTTCTTGGAGCTAGATGCATCTTCATCATCTAACTCACCCTCATGAAGCATTAACTTCAAGCGAGATTCAGGTAGTAAGCCCTCTCGCTTAAATAGCATCATCAAGATAAGTACTAAACCAAAGAGGAGGAAGGTGAAGGAGGCAAAATCTATATCAGTTCCAAAGCGATCGTTATACAACTGACCAAAGGCGGTTAAGCCATTTCCATTTACCCAGGAGAGAATAAATGCACCAAGGATTACTCCCCAAACATTTCCCATTCCGCCTAATACCACCATGGCAAGTAAGAAAATTGAGATCGTGAAGTTAAATCGCTCGGCATAAACACCATTTACGTGGGTAGCAAAGGCAACTCCACCTAGACCACCAGCAAAAGCACCTACCGCATATGCTGATAATTTAGTGCGCATCAATGGCACACCCATCATGGAGGCAGCAAGCTCATCCTCACGGATTGCAAGCCATGCTCTGCCAAGTCGGCCGCGGCGCAATCTTAGGGAGATGAAAACCATTACCGCAGTTAGAAATAAGAAGATTAATAGCTTCCAACCAAAATCAAATGGTCCTAGATTTTTAACACCTACTGGAATTGGATCAACCATCACAATTCCCTTAGTTCCATTGGAGATGTTATAGCCAAAGAAGTTCTCGCCATTGAAAAATACCTGCGGGATAATCTCACCAAAACCAAGAGTTACCAAAGCTAGGTAATCACTCTTTAAGCGAAGTGTTGGTGCACCAATTAAGATTCCAAATAGTGCGCAGATAAAGCCACCGATAAGTAAAACCATCCAGAAGTTGATATGAATACCGGGAGCCTCAGCTGGTACTGATCCTAGGAAGTTAATATTTAAGAAGTAGAAAAACTCTGACATAAACCAGCCAGCGCAGTAACCACCAATTGCCCAAAATGCTACATATCCAAGATCTAACAAACCGGCATAACCAACCACAATATTTAAGCCAAGGGCCATAATTATGTAAACGAGGGATTCATTTATCGCAGAAGGTGGCATCCACTGATAAATTGCATCATAGATACCAAGTGGTAATCCCTCCCAAGGTAGCAGGAATTGGTAGGTAATAAATAAAAGTACGCCAATTATTGAGTAACCAGTAATCCATTTGCGATTTGATTTTGCTACATTACTTGGAGCTGTTGTTTTAGCCATCGCACTACACCTTTTCCGTTACTGCTTTGCCAAGCAGACCGGCAGGTCTAAAAACTAAGATAATAATAAGAATTGTAAAGACAACACTTTGTGACCATTGCTGCCCAAAGGCGTATGGCAGACCATCATTTAATCCTTGGATCAAACCAATTAACAATCCACCAACTACCGCACCCCAGAGATTTCCAATTCCACCTAAAACTGCGGAGGTGAATGCAATTAGACCAAGCTGGAAGCCAAGGTTATAACTAGTAGTACCAATTGATTGCTGATACAAAAGCCCAGCAGCACCTGCCATCGCTCCACCCAGGGCAAAGGTAAAGGCGATTGTCTTGTTAACATTAATTCCCATCAGAGTTGAGGCATCTTTATCTTGTGAGGTAGCCCGCATCGCTTTACCTTGCTTGGTATTAGTAACCAAATAGTTAAGTGCTAGTAGTAGTGGTAGGCCAATCAAAAATAGCCAAAGTGTAATCAAGCTTATGCGGATCTCACCGATGTAAATATCTCCACTAGGAATAACAGTTGGCCACTGCCTTGGCGTTGATCCATTCCACTTTAATCCAATGAAGTTAAGTAAAAATGACATACCAACTGCTGTGATCAATGGGGCCAGACGTGGGGCCTTTCGCAACCTACGGTAAGCCAATCGTTCGATCAACACATTTACAACCGCGCCAAAGATCATCACCGCAACTAGGCAGGAAGCAAATGCCAACCAGCCTTTTGGATTTGATTGATCTGCACCGATCCAATATGTGATAAAAAAGGATGAGAAGATGGCGCTGAGCATGAAGAGATCGCCATGTGCAAAGTTAATTAATTCAATAATTCCATAAACGAGTGTGTAGCCAAGGGCGATTAATGCGTAGATCAAACCATTTCGTAGTCCTGAGATTGCCACCTGCACAAATTGCTCTGGTGCTTTTATCAAGTTAGCTAGCATCCAAACTGACATTAACAAGATAATTACTATCGCGCCACTCTGTTCAATGCGTTGGCGGCGGATTTGGCCAGGGGTGCCAGTAAATTTCTTTACATCAGTAGCTTTAGCCAACTTTCAATCCCCTCCAGTAGTTCCCAGATTTTCAACAATACCGAATCATATATCAAAAATAACTAAAAAAATAAGAATATCAACTATCAGCCTTGGATAAAAATTTGGGTGATCACCCTAAAGTGATCACCCAAATTTATATCTACTATCGAGATAAATTACTTGACAGTTATCTTCTTTATGAAGGTCTCTGTCTTATCCTTAACGATCATAACCGTGATATCTCTTGACAAGATATCGCCATTTTTGTCGAATTTGATAGCGGTACCAACTACTGACTTAGTTGCAGGGATATTTACTGTCTTCATTTTCTCAAAGATATCCTTGCGAGTTCCGTTTGAGCGAGAGATTGCATCAAGGATTGCTTGAACAGCTGCTGCACCGTAAACAGAGAATGAGCTAGTTGGAGCTTCACCGTATGTCAAAAGGTATGCATCTTGGAAATCCTCTGCAACGCCACCCTTAGGGAATTGACTGATGTCAAGACCAGTGAATGAAAGGTAAGCACCTTCAGCCTCTGACAATGCCAAGAAGTCTGGGTAACCTGTGAAGCCGTCTGGCATCATCATTTTAACGGCAGTGTTTGAACCTAGGTATTTAACCTTGTCCTTAACTAATTGACCACCGTTTAGATCAAAGATTCCGCCGATATAAAGCATGTCAGGGTTAAGTGCTTTGATCTTGGTAAATAAAGCTTCATAGTTTGTAGCCTTATCGTCCCAACCTTCACCAGCAACGCCATCAGAAAGAACTGTTAGTCCTTGCTTCTTTGCGTTTGTAGTAAATGATTGTGCAACACCTTGTCCGTAAGTTTGACGGTCGTTTAGAACATAAACCTTCTTAACTCCAAGTGAGGCTGCGAACTCTGCTGCTGCAGCGCCTTGGTTATCATCAGTTGTTACAACACGGTAGTAGTTACGCTTGCCTGTTGGATAATACTTCTCAGGCTCACCAGGATTCCATGGCTTTGTAAGACCAGGGTTAGTGTTTGCGTTAGATACCATAATCATTGGACCCTTTGGATCCTGATTCAGGATTGGCACAATAATCTTTGCGCAACCTGAGTTATATGTACCCATTACCGCAACTTCGTCGCGAGCTGCAACGTGTGCTTGTGCATTCTTTGCGCACTGAGCATCATCCCAAGAGCCTTTAGCGGCTGTTGAGTTGTCATACTCACGGAATTTAATTATGAACTTACCAGCTTTGTTATTGCGTTGCTTTAATAGCAACTTAATAGCTTTGTTTGTTGATGCACTCTGATCAGCAGATCCACCTTGTTTTGGAAGATCTGAAGAAATCCACAGAGTTGTAGCAGCAGATGATGAGCTTGTTACTAGTGTCAAGCTAACAGCTGCGGCTGCAAGAGCAACAATCGCTACCTTTGCAGGGTTTTTCTTCATTGAGAGGTATACCTTTCCTAGGAGTTCGACATCACAGACCCATGTCTGCGATGCAGTTGGGTAAGGGTAGGGCATAGGGATAGGAATTGACCAATGGGAAGGTTCTGAGAATTAATGACTCTGAGCATATTTTGATCAGAAATTGCGAAAATCCAGCAAAATTAGTAACAAATTCGTTACTTAATAGACCTAGGCCAGGATCAAAACAACAGCGGGCCGGAGATTAGATGTTGGCACGTGAGCTTGCACCAATTCGGCCAAAGTAAACCAGAGACAACATTGCACAAGATGCAATGACGAATGCAATTGTTATTGAGGTTAATTCAACAATCCAGGCAAGTACCAATCTTGAGATAAACATAATCACTGCATTTATAAAACTTAGTTGTGCCACCGCTAATGCATTTTTGCCATTTGAAAATCGACCAGCGATTGAGAAAAATATTGGTGCAAGGGCAGAGCAACCAAGGCCAGCTAAAAAGAATCCAATAAAAGCTAGAGCAAAAGCTAAATTTCGAGAGGAATCTACCAACAGCAAGGAAGATGTTGCCATAGCAGTAAATCCAATGCCGCCAACTAATCCACCTGTCTTAATCCAAAACTGTTCACTTTGATGGTTAAGCGCCCAACCAATTGAGTAACGACCAACAATTAAACCAATCAGACAAGTTAGGTAACACAGTGTGGCAACAGAGCTATTCATTCCCAACTCCTCTTTACCAAAGAGAGTGGCCCAATCTGCGATTGTGAACTCCAAAACTGTTGCACAGAAAAATCCCAGACTTAAAAACCAATTAATCTTAAATTTAAATTGCGTGATAGAGGTGGCTTGGTAATCATCATCACTGGTGGGATTTTCTGCAAATGTTGGAGCTAATTTGTTAATGCAGATTTGAGTCAAGAGCCAAACCACCAACATCAAGATTGTAATGTGGGTGGCGATTGAAACTAAGTTTGAAATCAAAAATGCAATAGCAGAGGTGCTCATCGCACCAACCGCCCAAGCACCATGAAGTTTAGGAACGATGACCGCCCCCACCTCATCTTGTCGATGCAGAGAGTGTCCACTAGTTGCAATGTGATAAATCGAAATTGAGGCGCCAGCTAGAATATTTAATATTAAGAAAAGTACTGGTGAGCTGGTGTGAACCAATCCGGTATAAACAATTGCCACCGCAGTTGAGCCAATTTGCAGCGAGCGCTTGCTACCAATCCGATGCACAATCTGGCCGCCAATTAGTAGCATAATAATTGAACCAATTGAGGCACTGCCCAAAAGGGAGCCAAAGGTGCCATTATTAATATTTAGATTAGCTTTAAGATCTGGCGTTCTAGGAGCTAGCGACATAATTGCTATGCCAAATAAAAAGAATATTAAACTTAAATATCTCTGCTCACTTTTTAAGTAGGTAGCTTTATTAAAACTTTTCAAAATAGCGCACTTGCCAATTGGCTTCTTGCTTTAACCAACCTAGGATCGGTGGGATCAACTAGATTAAATAAAGAGATCAGGTGTGCTTTCACCTTATCTCGATCATCACCGGAAAAGGATTTGACCGCTTTTATCAGCCGATCAAAGGCGGCCTCATAATTTCCAGTTGCTATCTCAATATCAGCGCACATCATTTGGCTGGTCAGATCATCATCTTTGGCGTTTTTTAAAGTCAGTACTGGATCTAACCCATCAATTCTCAGCATCAAATTAACCTGTGCTAACCCAATTACCGCTACCTGCTCATTTGGTTTTCGCTTAAGCCAAGCCTCATATGAAACTTTTGCTGCTTTGTAATCACCTTTCTCCATCCCCGCATAGGCAGCTGCTTCCTCTGGCTCCATTGGAATCTCAGTTGGCCCTTCAGGGGCGCTGCCAACTCCTTTTTGGGATGCTAGTTCTAGTAACTTATTAATTACTAACCGCACCTGATCAGCTGGTGGAACAGATTCAAATAATGGCAGTAATTGCTCGCCAATAATTGCGATGGCAACTGGCACTGATTTTATTTGTAACGCTTGGGCAACCTGTGGTTGGGCATCAATATCTACTACGCCAAGTAACCAAGCATTTTTATCTGCAATCTCAAGCTTTCCTAAGCTCTCTAAAATCTCCTTTGCCTGCGCACTCCTTGCCGACCAAGCGAGTAAAATAACTACAGACTCTTTGGATTTAGCAACAAAATCAGATACTAAATTCTCTTGGGTAACTTGCTTGCCATGGGTTGGAGCAACTACATCCCCGGTTGGCTTTTTTAAAGTAGATAGATCAAAGGCATTTGCAAAGTTGGCACTTCCCATACCTGGAATTGGTTTATTTGTACTCATCGATTAATTACCACCCCTGAATCCATCCGATAAGGCAAAACCTTCTCAATATAATCTGCAGTAGCAAAATCTAGCCCAACATCTTTTCCTAATTTTTCACCTAAGTACCAGCGGTTCTCTAATACCTCATGAAATAACTGTGCTGGCTCCACTCGGCCCTTTAAATTATCTGGCACTTGATTTACTACCCGCCTAAATACATCAGCGAGCCACTGCTTAACTACTACCGAATGTGAAGTGTGGGGGGCAAACTCTCTGGCTTTGTAACGATCATAGGAGGCAAGCAAACGCTTTGCCTGCAGCTCCTCTGTTTGTAATCCCATTAACCCATATAAACGATTGGCGTGATATCTGGCTGCAACTAACTTTGGTTGAAACCTAATTGATCCCTTATCCCCCGCGGTAGTTACCTCAACCTCCTCAACTGCAAAACCTAAATCCTGCAGTGATCTCATTGCCCGCTCCACCGCCTGCCTATCTGATGCATCTAATATCTGTGGCTCTTTAAGCATCTTCCATAATCTTCGATACCTTTTTATTACACCATCTGATGCTCGCACCGGATCTATCTCCTTTGATAAGACCCCGGCAATAGCTAAATCCTCTAACTCTGCTGCCACATTAAAGTGCGTCAGCTCTAAATCATGCTCGCGCTGGCCATCACTTAAAGATTTATGAAACTCACCAGTTTCTGCGTCCACTAGATAGGCGGAAAAATCATTAGCATCTCTTCTAAATAAAGTATTTGATAATGAGCAATCCCCCCACCAAAATCCAATCAAATGCATTCTCACCAAAAGTAAAGCGAGCGCGTTCGCCATATTTGAAATCTCAGTTGGTGTGACCGCACTGCTTAAGATCACTCGATAAGGCAGTGAGTAAGGTAGATATTTAGTAACTAAAGCAGCTGCTAACTCATTACCCTCTTTATCCAATCGCCCCTCAATTACCGCCACCGGCTCCACAACTGGTGCGGTGCGTTGATTTAGATCTCGAAGCAGGGTGTACTCCCGATTAGCAAACTCTGAAACTGTCTCCTTCACTGCAAAGATCTGGCTATTACTCCGTTTTTGATCTGATCGAATTAACCTGACTACATGCCGTGAAATACCACGCATTGAGGTGAGGACTTCATCCTCTGGCCAATTCTCTAGTGGTTGATCCCAAGGCAGATTTGCCAAGGTTGCAATCTCCTCACCTAATCCTTTGATTCGTAGCCCGCTCATAGGCTTATTCTCTCTTATTTAACCTGCACTCACTAATCAAATCCGCTTACTGATGGCAAAAGAGGTTAAAATTACTAAATGGCTAGATTTAATAAACCAAAAATTAGTAGGAAATTAACTCCACTGCTTCGTCGTAAGGGTAGGAGCAATCTGGCGGAGGATTTTGGTGTTGCTGGCAAACCAGTTAACACTACCCACCCGTTTTACTTTGGTTTTATGGTCACAGTTGGTGCATTAATCGCATTAACCACACTTAGAGCATTAGCCTCAGCAAGTTCTGTATTTATCTTAATTATTATTTCAATATTCTTAGCAGCTGGTTTAAATCCAGCAGTAATGTTTTTCCAAAATCGTGGCTTAAAGCGAGGGGCAGCGGTAGGTGCGGTTATGGCCTCAGTCTTGGCCTTTGTTGGCTTATTCATTGCCATTGCAGCTCCGCCTTTAGTTGAACAAGGTAATCAACTACTTAATAACGCCCCACAATTAGTAAAAGATCTAAATAACAACGCCCTTATTAATGACTTGAATATGAGATATGGAGTGATTACTTCCCTTGAAAGCAGAGTTGATTCAATTATTAAGGATGGCCAATTTGCGATCACCGCTTTTGGAGGCGTAATTGGGGTTGGAAAGGCTGTAGTAAGTGGCTTACTTTCAGCTTTTACCATCCTAGTTTTAACTCTTTACTTCCTAGCATCTCTGCCACAGGTAATAAAGATCAGCTTGCGATTTGTACCAGCAACTAGGCGCGATCGGGTATCAAAGCTAACCAATGCAATTATTAGCAGAGTTGGATCATTTGTTGGCGGCCAAGCAATCATCGCTGCCTTGGCTGCAGCCTTTATTTTGCTGATGGGCTTAACAATTGGCATGCCATACCCAGGACCTCTTGCCATGGTGGTCTTAGTTTGCGGCTTTATTCCGCTTATTGGCCATTTTATTGGGATGACAGTTGTGACCCTAGTTAGCCTTACCGATTCATTAAGCACAGCAGTTATTGCACTAGTTGCTTACATAATCTACGTTCAAATTGAAAATTATGTAATCACACCAAGAATCATGCGTAAGTCTCTAGCGATTCCAGGACTGGTAACAATTATTGCAGCACTTCTTGGAGCATCCCTGCTCGGATTAGTTGGTGGGCTAATTGCGGTGCCAATTGCAGCCGCAATTCTTCTTATATTAGATGAGGTAGTTTTTCCAAGAGCTGATCAATCTTAAACTTCAGTTGGTAGTGGCAATCTACTTGGTGCAATCACTTTAACAATCTCACTTAATACCAGGTGAACCATTGGTTCACCTACCAATAGATGCTTACCTCCTGCCACATCAATCTGCCTTAAATTCTTAACTTTAGAAAACTTATCTCTTGCCGCCGCTGGCTTTAAGTAATCATCTAACTCTGGAATTAGCGCAGTAATTGTGCGTCCATCTTTTATCCAAAACTCTAAATCTTCATCTGTGGTAGATAACATCGGCGGGCTGAGCAGTATTAACTCTTTAATCCTTTTATCTCTGGCATATTGCAATGCCAGCTCTGTACCAAAGGACCAGCCAATTACATATAAATCTTTTATCTTTAATTGCTCAAAACAGTAATCAAGGGCTGCTAGAACATCTAACTTTTCAGATTTACCGCCGTCATACTCTCCCTCACTACTTCCAGCCTCACTTGCAGTTCCCCGAGTGTTAAATCTAATTATTTCAATGCCAGCAAGAGCGGGTAATCGATTGGCAGCTTTCTTATATATATGTGAGTCCATCATTCCCCCACCTGATGGGTTGGGATGAAGCATTAGTAATGAGCCAGTTATTTCACCTAATGGGGTGGCAACCTCACCAATCAAATTTAGCCCATCACCAGTTTTAATCGTGATTTGTGTGCGCTGAGCGGGTAAAACAGTTGAAGGTCGGATTAACTCTGCCATAAAAAGAGTTTACTCTTACCTTATGAACCTAGAAGCCACCTTTGAAAAGTGTGATCCAAAAACTGGTGAGGTAATTGCTAATTATAAAAACTTCACAGCGGATGAGGTATTTGCCCAAGTAAATCTTGCTCAAGCTGCAACTCTTCGCTGGCAGGAGTTTGGCGCTATCGCCCGAAAGCGCACCTTACTTAAATGGGCATCTTATATAACCAAAAATCAAAAAGAGATCACTCAGTTAGTAGCAACTGAGTGTGGCAAACCATTAAGTGATGCCGCCTTAGAGGT
Source organism: Candidatus Nanopelagicaceae bacterium (assembly GCA_009691185.1). Lineage (GTDB taxonomy): Bacteria > Actinomycetota > Actinomycetes > Nanopelagicales > Nanopelagicaceae > Nanopelagicus. The sequence goes on from SHVD01000001.1 coordinate 22,687, forward strand.
TTCTATTGCAATTGATCACCTTGCCTGGGCGGCAAAGCATGCCAAAGAGATTATGCAAAAACAAAATCGGCCAGCTGGTTTATTGATGTTTAATATGAAGGCGCAGGTGCAAAGATCCCCACTTGGTGTTGTTGGCGTGATTGGTCCGTGGAATTATCCGATCTTTACTCCAATGGGCTCAATTGCTTATGCATTAGCTGCTGGAAATGCAGTTGTTTTCAAACCATCTGAGTTCACACCTGGTGTTGGTAAGTGGCTGGCAGATTCTTTTGCACTCATTGCACCATTTGAAGATATTTTCGCAACTGTGACTGGCTTGCCAGATACGGGCCGAGCATTAACTCAATCAAAGATTAATAAGCTCTCATTTACCGGCTCAACTAAAACTGCTAAAAAGGTTGCCGAAAGTTGCGCGCAATCAATGATTCCAGTCGTGCTGGAGTGTGGTGGTAAGGATCCTGTAATTGTGGCAGCAGATGCTGATATAAAACTTGCTGCTGAGTACACACTTTGGTCTGCCATGGCTAATGCTGGTCAATCTTGTATTGGGGCAGAAAGAGTTTATGTGGTGGAGTCAGTTGCTGATCAATTTATTGAAGAGATAAGTAAGATGGCAAAAAAGATTGAGGTTGGCAAAGATTATGGCCCGGCAACAATGCCATCACAGTTGCAGGTAATTCAATCCCACTTAGAAGATGCCAAGGCAAAGGGAGCTAAGTTTTTATTAGGGGGCGCCGATTCAGTGAAAGGTGCCTATGTTGAACCGGTAATTATGTTGGATGTGCCAGAGGATTCAACAGCGATGACGCAGGAGACCTTTGGGCCAACCATTGCTATAAATAAGGTAACTAATACTGATGAAGCAATTAAGTTATCAAATGCCAGCTCTTATGGATTAGCTGCAGCGGTTTTTTCCAAGCGAGGTGGTGAAAAAATTGCTTCAAAGTTAGCTTGTGGCATGGTCTCCATAAATTCCGTTTTTTTATTTGCAGCAGTTGCATCTGTGCCATTTGGTGGAGTTAAAGATTCTGGCTATGGCCGTATTCATGGCGCTGAAGGTTTACTTGAGTACACCTACGCACGCACAGTAGTTAAAACTAGATTTATTATTCCACTTAGATTTACTACCTTCAAGCGCACAAGAGTTTCAGAAAAAATCTTAACAACCTTGATTAAGCGCTTACACGGAAGAAAGAAGTAGTACTACAAACTCTTTGCAATCCGATCAATACCTTCAGTAATTAACTCTGGGCTTGTGCCAAAGTTAAGTCGGACAAAACTCTTATGTTTTGGTCCATATAAAACTCCACCATTTAATGCAACCTTTCCTTTTTCTAATATCCGAGCTGCTGGATCATCTCCTAAGCCAAGAGCGCTCATATCAAGCCAGGCTAGGTAGCCAAAATCTGGAATTCGATACTTAACTGCTGGTAATTTACTTTGAAGTAAATTGTTAAGTAGTTTCCTATTCTCATCCAAAGTAATCAGCAAACCATCTAACCAATTAACCGACTCTGCATAAGCTGCAGTTGATGCAACTGCGCCAAATAAGGATGCTCGCCAAGTTACTGCCAGTGGCATTTTGTTAATTCGCTCCTGCAGCGCACTTGATTGGGTAATAATTAATGCACACTTTAGTCCGGCCAAATTAAATGGCTTGCTAGCGCTGGTAATAATAATTCCAACCTCTTTCGCAACATCACTTACCGCTAAAAAGGGTATGAAAGTTTTTGCATCATAGGAGAGTGGGGCGTGGATCTCATCACTTAAAATCACTACTTGATAACGCTTTGCTAACTCAGCCAATGCGGTTAATTGTTTCTTATCAAAGATAACTCCAACTGGATTGTGGGGGTGGCATAAAATATGAACTTTAACCCCACCCTTGTACTCTTTTTCAATCGCTGCTAAATCTAATTTGTAATTTAAATCTTCCTTAATAAGTGGAGTATCAACTGTGGTGGCATTAACCTCTAAAATCCAGCGCCAGATATTTTCATAAACTGGTGAGTTAAGCATTACCTTCTCGCCCGGCTTAATTAAGGTGCGCATGATCTCCACAATGCCAACGCCAACATCAGTTGCTATTCGCATTTGTTTGGTATCAACCTGCCAACCCCAACGAGATTGGGAGAATTTGGCAAAGGCATCAAATAACTCTGGGAATGGTCCGAGGTATCCTGTATCAGATCGCTCGACCATATCTAGTAAGGCAGCTTTTATAGCAGGAGCGGATGCAAAATCCATCTCAGCAACGGGTAGTGGCAGCACATCATTTGGAAATTGTCGCCACTTAACACTTTTACGTTTACGTAATTGATCAAGTGATAACGCTCGGACGGCATCGACCATAAGTGCAAGTATGCCACTTATTTTAAAAGAATTAGTAGGTTGCTCGCCCGCCTGAAATATCAAAAGTAAAGCCAGTTGTAAATGAACAAGCCTTTGATCCCATAAATGCAATTATTTCTGCAACCTCACTTGGCTCACCCAATCGCCCAGCTGGAATCTTTGAAATCATATAATCCAATGTTTCTTTTGCAGTGTTTTTATTAATCGGAGTTGCAATTACCGCAGGGGCTAGGGAATTAATCGTGATGCCATCAACTGCCACCTCTTTCGCAACACCTTTTACAAAACCAATTAAGCCAGCCTTTGCCGTGTTGTAGGGAGCCATCTTTGGATTGCCCTCTTTACCAGCGATCGATGCTACCTGGACAATCCGGCCATACTTTTGCTTTTTCATAATTGGCAACACTGCTTGGGTTAACCAGATTGCGCCAAATAAATTAACCTCAATTACTTTTTGATAATCATTCCAAGTGATATCCTCGACAAATTTTCCGGTAGGTCCAGGATAACCTGCGCAATTTACTAACGCATCAATTCGTTTATGTTTATTGCCTAGAGTTGTAATTATCTCCATTACATTTTTTTGATTTGATATATCTAAAACTACAGATTCGGCAGCGGCGCCTGCTTTTGTAATCTGATCTACACACTCATCAATACCTGCTTGATTTAAATCAATACAGATTACCTTCGCCCCACGGGATGCAATTAATTGGGCGGCTGATCTACCGATTCCACTACCTGCGCCGGTGACAATTGCCACCTGACCTGCGTAGGAGATCTCTTGGAAAGCGCTGTTGTTACTCATTATTATCCGATTATACTTGGCTCATCCTTAAACTTAAAAAGTGATTTGAAATGGAGCATCATGGCATCTTGGCCAAGCACGCGTGATCCCAAGGGCCCGATGAAGCGCTCAATTGGAATATTAAATAAGCAAAAAATTCAATCTCAAGATGCAGATGGACTGCCTGAATCTAGCAAGAGATTTACCGATGGTAGCCGTTATAAAATTGAGATTCCGTCGGTGGAAGGCCCAGCTGCTTTTAAGACTGTTATTGATGAGGCAAAAAAACATAAGCTAATAATTCATCGCATCTCCCAAGGCTCTGGAATCATGATGCAAACAGATGATGAGATTAAACAGATGGTTGCGCTAGGCAAAAAAGAGAAGATTGAGGTTTGCTTATTTGTCGGGCCTAGAGCCTCGTGGGATATTGGAAAACAAGTTTCGGCAACTGCTGGAGTGATCGCATCCCCAACTCTTCGAGGAGGTGATCAGCTTCGATTTGCATTAGAGGATGTGATAAATGGTGTAAATCTTGGGCTTCGAAGTGTATTGGTTGGCGATCTTGGCTTACTCAAGGTTTTAGGGCAAGCTAAAATCAAAGGTGATTTGCCTAAGGAATTAATTCTTAAAACCTCAGTCGCATTGGTTTGTAATAATCCAGCAACGGCAGCAATCCTTGAAGATCTTGGCGCCTCCACTCTAAATTTGGCGACAGACTTGTCTTTGCAACAAATTGCGGCCATTAGATCACAAGTTGACTTACCAGTTGATATTTATGTTGAGGGACCAGATGATTTTGGTGGTGCGGTAAGACATTATGAAAGCCCTGACCTGGTAAGAGTTGCTGCTCCTATTTATTTAAAGTTCACTTTGCGAAACTCACCTGGTTTATATCCCTCTGGTGCTCACATTCAAGGATTAGTGGAGTCAACTGCTAGAGAGCGTGTGCGCCGGGCTGCAATTAGCAAAGCGATTTTGGATAGGTATGGATTTAAGAAATAAAATGACAAATCCCACTTCGCTTAAGCTTTTAATCTTTGGGGGCACAGGTGTGTTGGGCCAGGCAATCGCAGCAAAGTTTAAATCTCATGGCTATGAAGTTACCTATGGTGTTCGAAAAGTAAGTAATCCTAAGGATCAGTTTCTGCTCCCAATTACTGACACACCAGTTCCAGATTTACTAAAAGGTCAATTATTTGATGCAATAATCTTCGCTCAGGGCGCTAATATCAATGATTCAGTAATAAATAATTCATTAGATAACCTAAACAAACTATTTGAAGCAAATGTTAGTTTCATTACCGAGACCACGAAGTCACTTATCTTGCTTAACTTAATTAAACACAAGGCAAAGATGGTTGTCCTGAGCTCTTTTTGGGAGCAAGTGACTCGCCAAGAGAAGATGTCTTACACAATCACTAAGGCTGCAGTTGGTGGCTTGGTGAGATCAATGGCGGTTGATTTAGGGAATGCAAAAGGAGTATTAGTTAATGGGTTGCTGCCTGGAGTAGTTGATTCACCAATGGCACGAGGATTACTTAAGCCTGAGCAGATTGAAAATGTTGAATGGCAAACTCCTGGGCATAAAATGGTGGTGCCAAGTGATGTCGCAAATGCTGCATATCTGCTGGGTTGTGAAGATAACACTGCAATCTCGGGCCAATCTTTATTTGTTGATTACGGCTTCGCAATCGCCAGAGTACTTTAGGAAGATAATTTGTGAGTGTTGAACTCCTTAACAAAGATACTGTTGTTAAGTATCTGACTGATAAAAAAGTTATCTCTACCAGTGATAAAGCTGAGGTTGAGGTATTAACTGGTGGTGTATCAAATGTGGTACTAGCCATTACAACTGCAAACCAAAAACTAGTTTTAAAACAAGCATTAGCTGAGCTTGCTGTGACCGAAAAATGGCTTGCCGATCAGCGCCGGGCAATTGTAGAAGCAGATGCCATCAAATTATTTAATCAATTAAGCCCGGACCAGGTACCAAAATTAATATTCTTAGATCCAGAGCGTTTTATTTTGGTGCTAGAGCGTGTGCCGGTTGGTAGCACAGTTTGGAAATCGGACTTACTTGCTGGGGTTATTAACCCAGATGTAGGTGCTAGTTTAGGAAAGACTCTTGCCACCTGGCATAACTACGGTGAAGTTACCGCTTCAGCAAAGATTAAATTTATGGAAGATAAACTGTTTGAACAGCTTCGGATAGATCCCTTCTACCGATTTGTTGCTGCCAAAAACCCTCAAATTGAGGTGGCAATTAGAAAACTTATTAATGAATTAGAGGGTGATAAAACGACGATTGTGCATGGCGATTTTTCACCAAAGAATATTATGGTTTCGATGCATGATCAGATTTATATTTTAGATTTTGAAATCACGCACGTTGGCAATCCAGTCTTTGATCTAGCTTTTTTAATCGCGCATTTGCTCTGTAAATTTTTTAGAACTGAAGATCGCCTACACGCCAAGCTTCTAAGTACTACTGCAAATATCTTTACAACAGAGTATGCCAGGTTGAGGTCGATCTCACCCTCAGTGGCAAAACATACTGCGCTCATCGCCCTTGCTAGAGTTGAGGGTAAATCACCAGTAAATTACCTTGATCAAGTGCAACAAAAGAAATTGCAAAGCTTCACCAAAGCTGTTTTAGCAGATAGTTCAAAATTATCAGTTGCAAATTTATTTGAGATGAGTGCTAAGTGAAAATTACCAAGGTTTTTGGTTATCAAGTTTTAGATTCAAGAGGTAGACCGACTGTTGCAGCATCGATATCACTCACTGATGGATCAACGCACACCGCTAGGGTTCCCTCCGGTGCCTCAACTGGTTCTCATGAAGCTAAAGAGCTGCGTGATACGGGTAGTAAGTATGCTGAAAAGTTTTTTGCAGGTTCATCTGTTCAACTAGCTGTCGCCAATATCAATGAAAAAATCGCCCCGGTATTAGTTGAAGAGCAGATAAGTTTAAGTTCAGTAGATAATAGATTAAGTGAGTTAGATTCAAGTATTGATCACGCCCAGTTGGGTGCTAACGCCACGTTAGCGGTTTCCTTAGCCGCTTCCTTAGCTGATGCCCATGCACAAAATAAATCACTTGCACGATACTTCACTACCGAAAAACAACTTTCGATTCCAATGCCGATGGTTAATATTTTATCTGGTGGTGCTCATGCAAACCGGGCTATAGATATTCAAGATATTTTGATAATTCCAGTAGGTGCTAAATCATTCACTCAAGCACTTTCTTGGATTGTAGCAATCCGTGAGATGGCAGCTAAGTTGGGCAAAGAATCCGGTGCGGTGACAAATCTAATTGCAGATGAAGGTGGTCTGGCAATTGCTTTTGATTCGGTGGAAAAGGCCTGCGAGTTTGTCTTAAGATCAATCGAGAAAGTCGGCCTTGTGGTTGGCACCCAGGTGGCGCTTGCTTTAGATGTAGCTGCAACTCAATTTTTTGATGGAAATAAATATAATTTAGCAAGTATCAATAAAAGTTACGCACCTGATGAGTTTGTAAAATACATAAGTGACCTAACATCTAACCAGCCAATTATCTCAATTGAAGATCCATTTGCAGAAGATGATTGGCAAAGTTGGCAGAAATTTTCTGAAATTGCACCTAAAAAACTTCAGATTATGGGTGATGATTTACTTACAACAAATCTAGATCGCTTAAACCAAGCAATTGCTTCTAAGAGTGCTAATGCAATATTGATTAAGGCAAATCAAAATGGCCTAGTCACCTCCACTCTTAATGTCTTAAAACAAGCAAGGGCAAATAATTTTAATACTGTGGTTTCAGCAAGATCTGGTGAAAATGAGGATTCTTGGCTAGCTGATTTAGCGGTTGGCTGGAGTGCTGGGCAGATTAAAGTTGGCTCAACTCATGGCTCTGAACGAAATGCCAAGTGGAATAGGTTACTTGAGCTTGAGGCGACTGAGGAGTGTAAGTTCTTAAATCCTTTTAATTAATGTGAATGACGTGGCACGTAATCGCCACTGCCACCAACTAAGAAATCAAGATCAGCCCCAAGATGTGCTTGCTGTACATGCTCGATATACATCTTGCTCCAACCCCGATCTGCTTTAGGCTTTGGCGCTACCCAAGCTGCTTTACGTTTTGCTAACTCCTCGGAGGAAATAAGTAAATTTAATTTACGATTTGGTACATCAAGTTCAATCTCATCCCCATCTTGCACAAATGCAAGGGGCCCGCCAGCGGTTGATTCTGGAGAGACATGTAATACCACCGTGCCATATGCGGTCCCACTCATTCTGGCATCTGAAATTCTCACCATATCGGTGACGCCTTGATCCAGCATTTTCTTTGGCATCGGAAGATTTCCGACCTCAGGAAATCCTGGATAACCCTTCGGACCAGAGTTTTTCAAAACCAAAATAGTATCGGCGGTAACTGGCAAATTTGGATCATCAGCTACCTTTAAGTACTCCTCAATCTCATTAAAGACAAGTGCTTTACCCTTGTGTGTTAATAATTTTGGTGTGGCTGCTGAAACCTTAATAATTGCGCCATCTGGAGCGAGTGAGCCTTTAACCACCACAATTCCACCACCTGCTGCTTGAAATGGCTTACTTGCTGGAGTTATTACCTCTTTATTCCAATTTTCAGCACCTTCGATATTTTCCTTAACCGTTTTGCCAGTCACAGTTATGTGATCAGTGTGGATTAGATTTGCAATCTCCTTCATCACAGTTGGTACACCACCTGCATCAAAAAACTCTTCCATTAGATATTTTCCACTTGGCATCATATTTGCAATTACTGGAACATCTTTACCCAACTTATCAAAATCATCTAGGTTCAACGGAACTCCAACTCGACCAGCAATTGCTAACAAATGAACTACTGCATTAGTTGAGCCACCAATAGCTGCCAAGATTTTAATCGCGTTTTCAAATGCTTTACGATTTAATATTTTTGAGAGCTTTAAATCCTCTTCTACCATTTTCACAATTCGACGCCCAGATAAGGTGGCTAAAGTAAATTTACGTGAATCAACCGCTGGAATTGCAGCCGCCCCTGGTAATTGCACACCGAGAGCCTCAGTAACACATGCCATGGTTGAAGCAGTTCCCATCGTCATGCATGATCCTTGTGAACGTGCAGAGCATGATTCCATTGCCATAAACTCTTCAAAACTTATCTTGCCACTTCTAACCTGTTCACTGTATTTCCAAACTAAAGTTCCAGAGCCAACTGGTTGGCCTTGATATCTACCATTGAGCATCGGCCCACCAGTAATCATCAGTGTTGGTAGGTCCACACTTGCTGCTCCCATTAATAATCCAGGTGGTGTCTTGTCGCAATTACCAAGTAATACAACGCCATCTAAAGGATGAGAGCGAATTAACTCTTCAACCTCCATCGCCAACATATTGCGATATAACATTGTTGTGGGACGTTGTAATGATTCACTCAGTGACATCGCTGGAAATTCAAGTGGAAAACCACCTGCCTCCCATACTCCGCGCTTTACAGCTTGCGCAAGATCATCTAACGATCCATTGCAAGGATTTAACTCAGACCAAGTATTGGCAATACCAATTACTGGTCTGCCATCAAATACATCAGGGGCATAACCTTGATTGCGAAGTCGCTCTCGGTGGATGTAGCCACCTTTATCTTTTAACCCAAACCAGTACTGGCTACGGCGATCAAATTTCTCTTCGCTCACGCTCGCCTTTCTGGTCCACTTTCAACTCTCAAATATTGAGAAATCTCTATGTTAAGGTTTCACATTCTAGTTCAAAACCAGCAAAAATTCATATCAATGAAAGTGAAGGACAAATGAGAATCGCACGCCTAGGTCTATTAAATAAAGAAAAGCCAGCAGTTCTTGTCTCAGATACTGAGGCGGTATTTGTTGATGACTTAGTTGCAGATTTCAATCGAACTGAGTTAGAGAATGGTGCAATTGCGAAGATACAAAAAACAGATTTAACTAAGCGAAGCAAGGTAAAGATCGCAGATTTTAGAATTGGATCTCCCGTTGCCCGCCCCACTAAAGTTATTTGTGTTGGCTTGAATTACGCAAAACATGCAATTGAATCGGGAATGACCCCTCCACCTGAGCCAGTTATCTTTATGAAGGCACCTGACACAGTAATTGGTCCTAATGATGATGTGGTAGTTCCACCTAATTCAACTAAAACTGATTATGAGGTTGAGTTGTGTGTAGTAATTGGAAAAAATGCACTTTACTTAAAATCACCAGAACAAGCAGCGGAGTTCATTCTTGGATACACCATCTCACAAGATGTATCAGAACGTCACTGGCAGGTTGAACGCAGTGGTCAATGGGTAAAAGGTAAATCTTTTCCAACATTTAATCCCATGGGTCCTTGGATTGTTACCCAAGATGAGCTTGCAAAAAATAATCTATCAGCTGACAACCTAGCGCTCTCATGCACTGTTGATGGTGAAGTAAGGCAAAATTCAAGAACAAGTGATTTGATATTCGGTATTAATCATTGCGTTTGGTACATCTCACAATTTATGGAATTAAAAGCTGGAGATGTAATAAACACTGGAACACCCGAGGGTGTGGGTATGGGATTTAAGCCTGAGAAATTTCTAAAAGGTGGGGAAAATATCATCACTACAATTGAAGGAATTGGTACAATTAAAAATAAGGTTATTAATTTTAAATAATTAATTAATTACTTTATTACTTCGCACGCCATTAATTACCCGCTCAATTCCATAAGGATTACCATTTTGTAACTCTGCTGGTAATTGCTTATCGGGAAAGTTTTGATAAACCACTGGCCGAACAAAACGGTATACGGCATCTAAACCAACTGAGGTGGTATGGCTCGATGAGGCTGGCCACTGTCCACCATGGTTTTGAGCGGCGGTGACTGAGACTGAGGTGGGAAATCCATTCCAGATTACGCGCCCGGCAAGTTGAGAAAGTTGATTTACCAAACTTGTTACATCTTCATTATTTCCCGCATGAATTGCTGATGCTAATTGCCCACTCATCGCCTTGGCAACTGCTAAGAATTGATCAAATGGTGCCCGAATGATTACTGAGGTTGGCCCAAAGTGCTCCTCCAATAAATTATCATGATTTTTTACATCTTGCCAATCCACTACAAAAATACTTGGAGTCACACCAAATCCCTCAGGATTATTCACTCCAGTAATTACCCGAACTGCTTTAGCTTTGCTGATTGAACTAATTGCATCGGTAAATCTAGTGGCAATACCTTTATTTAATAGCGGACCAACTTTTTGTCCTGAGATATAAGCTTGTACTTGTTCAATAAATTTATCTCCAACGGCATCATTTGGCACAACAATAATTCCAGGCTTGGTGCAAAACTGGCCAGAACCAAGAAGAGCTGAATCCATTGCAGCCTTTGCTAACTCCTCTGACTTTTCAGCTAAAGCTATTGGTGTAAAAAATACTGGATTCAATGATCCCATTTCGGCGTAAACAGGAATTGGAATTTCTCGCTCTTGCGATAACTTGATTAATAGCTTTCCAACTAATCCAGATCCAGTGAATCCAACCGCAGTAATCTCTGGCGCTTTTGCCAACCAATGTGTGATTTCAGGATTTACACCCTGAACAAGGGTAAATATCTCTTTAGGTAATCCTTGTGAAGTGATCGCCTTGATTACCGCTTCATAAACCATCTGACAGGTATTTGGGTGTGATGGATGTGCTTTTACAACAACTGGGCAACCAGCCGCCAATGCAGATGCGGTGTCACCGCCAGCGACTGAGAAAGCAAGCGGGAAATTAGAGGCTGCAAATATTGCCACTACGCCGAGTGGTTGTTGAGATTTACGTAGATCAGGTCTTGCAACTGGCTGGTAATTTGCATCTGCTAAATCAATGATTGGTAGTAAGTGCGCCCCAGTTTTAACAAGATCTGCAAAGGCACGTATCTGAATGACTGTGCGCATTACCTCACCACTTACTCGAGCTAATGGCAGAGCTGTTTCTAAGTGAGATATTTCAGCCAGTTTTTCTCTTTGCACTTCAATTTCATTTGCAATCGCATTTAATAAGGCAGCTCTTTGGGTTGGATTTGTTGCAGCCATTTTGGATTTAACTTTTCCAGCAGATTTAATGGCGGCGCTGGTTTGGTCAAAATCCCATTCCGCTATCGAAGACCCGACGCTTTGACCCGTGGCTGGATTTACTGCGGTAAATGTCTTACTCATTTGCCAACTATAACTAGAAAATTATAAATTAAATATTTCCTGCCTGATCATCTCAATATCTAGGAGCATTACGTGTGCGCTCAACCTTTGGTTTTCGTAAATTTCGCTTACTCCAACAGATGTTATGCCAGTGCCTGCGCCCACTCTGATCATGTTCCAACCACGCCACTGTGTGAGGGGTGGCCATTGGAATAATCTGATCACAGCCCGGACAGCGATATGGTTTATTTGAGGTTGAACCACTAATTTTTCTGACCACATAAATACCGTCAGTGTGCTCTTCGATCGACTCATTTGAGGTTGTGATATCCCGCTCATCATCAGGGGCATCGACCCGTTTGCCCTTATTTTTTTGCTTCACTTTACGTGGACTCACAGGATTATTCTCCCGAACAAATTAAGTTTTTATTACCAACTAAGGCAAGATGTCGCCATGAGTAATGCCCCAGCAATTGAAGTACGTGGCTTGGTAAAGAATTACGGCAGCAAATCTGCAGTTGCAGGGATTGATCTGCGAGTTGAAAATGGTGAAATATTTGCTCTCCTAGGTCCAAACGGGGCTGGTAAAACTACAACAGTTGAAATCCTTGAGGGTTATCGAAATGCCACAGCTGGTGAGGTAAAGGTGCTGGGCTTTGACCCAGCGACAAAAGGTGAAGCTGGGCAAAGATGGCGCAATCGGATTGGAATTGTTTTGCAATCAACAAGTGATGCTGCAGATTTAAGTGTTTTAGAGACTATCTCGCACTTTGCAAATTACTATGAAAAGCCCCGGGATGTTAACCAAGTAATCAGTGAGGTCGGGTTAGAGGAAAAAATTGATTCAAAAGTTCGTGAATTATCTGGTGGCCAACGTCGTCGGCTAGATGTTGCACTGGGAATTATTGGTTCCCCAGAATTAATTTTTTTAGATGAACCAACAACTGGATTTGATCCAGAGGCAAGAAGATCATTTTGGGATTTAATAAAACTCTTAAAATCTGAAGGTAGTACTATTTTGCTTACTACGCATTACTTGGATGAAGCCCAAGCACTTGCTGATCGCGTTGGCGTAATTAATAATGGAAGAATTATTGAAATCGCAACTCCGCAAACCCTCGGAGGTCGCAACAATGCCCCAGCTAAAGTTTGTTGGCTAGAAGATGGGGTAACAAAGGAAATTTTGAGTAAAGACCCAACGGCAGAGGTGGCCAAGTTAAGCCAGAGATTTAATGGCCAAATTCCTGAGCTTGAGGTTTTAAGGCCAAATCTTGAAGAGATTTATTTAAAAATGATTGGCGAGCTTAAATGAATCTAATCAATGAAACTATCAGAATTGGGCTGCTGCGATCTAAGTTAGAGTTGAAGCAATTCCTGCGCCAACGCGAGTCCTTGGTATTCACCTTATTTTTCCCAGTCATTTTGCTATTTATTTTTGGTTCCGTTTTTCAAGACACTATTGCCCCGGGAGTAACTTTTAGCCAATATTTTGTTGCCGGCATGGTTGCATCTGGCTTAGTAAATACCGGATTTCAGCAACTGGCAATCACAATTCCCATGGAACGAGATGACGGAACATTAAAACGATTACGTGGCACGCCAATGTCTGTTTCATCATATTTTATTGGTAAAGCTTTATTAGTTACTTTTTTGATGATTATTCAAACTGCGCTACTACTTTTTTTTGGTACCGCACTTTTTGGTTTGAATCTACCTACAGATGTAACCTCTTGGTGGACTTTTACCTGGCTAATAATTCTAGGCAGTGCTTGTTCTACCGTATTAGGAATTGCCTTTTCGGTTGTGCCAAAAACTGGGCGGGGAGCTTCAGCGGTTGTTTCACCCATCGTCATAATTTTACAATTCTTTAGTGGTGTGTTTTTTGTCTTCACCTCACTGCCAACTTGGATGCAACAGTTTGCTGCGCTATTCCCACTTAAATGGCTGACTCAAGGGATGCGATCGGTGTTCTTGCCAGATGATTTTGCTTCCCAGGAGGTTGTAGGAAATTGGGAGATTGGCAGAACTGCCCTAGTTTTATCCATTTGGCTAATAGTTGGTGTCATTCTTGCTGTCAAAACATTTAAATGGGGCAGAGAATGAAAATTAAATTAATTTTTACCTCATCAATAACAGCTGTATTGCTAGCCTCTACTGCATACGGTGTGACTCCCACACCAAAAGTAAGCCCTAAGCCAACCTCGACTAGCAAACCGGTGGCATCAAACTCTGCAACCGCATCACCAAAATCCTCCAGCACAACTAAGCCTTCAAAAAAACCAAGTAAAAAACCTACCAAAAAGAAGATAAAGAAAACTGCTACTCCAATTCCTTCACCACCACCTGAGTGGCCACCAGTTGGATTTACCACCAACAAAGGCATATACGCAAAGATTCCAAGTAGCAAAGAGCTATTAGGGCTTATTTCAGCAAAAGCTGGTTTAGCAGAGTTAGTTAAGAATTGTGAGTTAAACGCTTGTGGCGCAGTAATTGTTGCAGCTGATTACACCTGCAAGTGGTGGGAGATTAAATCTACGGTTTATGGAAATGATCCTACTGATCAGAGCAAAAAAATTGTGCTTGGAAAGCTACGGACCACATCAAAAGAGCTTGCACCTAAAGCCTACGCAAATATTATTTTAGCTAGCAGTGAACCTTTATTTAACCCTGCAGTTGTAGACCCAAATACTGGTGAGACTATCCCTGGTGTACAGCGACCAGGAATTTCTGTTGGCGGAATTTCAGCAACTTGTCACAAATCCGGTTCAGTCGAGAGCACGACTACTAACACTTATACCCCGGTAAAGTAAGAAAAAAGGAATTAAATTGCTAGGTGGAATCAACAATAGTTTGTTTTTAATCTCATTATCGGGCTTTCTAGTCGTCGCAGTACTGATTGTAATTTTGAAATGGGCCTTTTCAAGTAATAAATCCATAATTGAGAAAAACAAGAAGATAGGTGCGACCGATCAATATGGATTACTGAAAGTTGCCCATTCGCCAAAAAATCATATTGAGGGTGAAATGCTCCGGCAAAAACTACTTGAGGTTGGGATTAAAGCGACGTTGACACAAACCACGGAAGGTCCAAAAATATTAGTTTTTGAAAAAGATCTAAAAATTGCAAGGGCAACTTTAAATAGTTAGCGATTTGCTCCTGGAACCCACAATTGATCGCCAATATCCTTATTCGCATAACGGGCTAACACAAATAATAAATCTGATAAGCGGTTTAAGTATTTCGCAGTTACTGGATTTACACCGCTGCCAAAAGAGTGAATCGCATGCCAAGTCGCTCGCTCTGCTCGCCGTGTTACTGTTCGAGCTACATGTAAAAGTGCTGCAGCCGGAGTACCAGATGGCAACACAAATGATCTAAGCGGTGATAAATTTTCATTGAATTTATCAATTTGTTTCTCGAGGTAATCAATCTGGGATTCTAAAACTCTAAGCGGTTCATGCTCTGGTTTATCGACCACTGGAGTGCATAGATCAGCACCGACATCGAATAAGTCGTTTTGTACTCGGATTAGTAATGTTTTAATCTCTTCATCTTTCAGATTTCCCATGGCCAACACAACACCAATAGAAGAGTTTGCTTCATCAACGGTGGCATATGCCTCAAGGCGCGGATCATTTTTTGAGGTTCTGCTCATATCCCCAAGTGAGGTTGTGCCATCATCGCCAGTTTTTGTATAGATCCGGGTTAAGTTCACCATGACCTCACCCTACCTCAAGCAATTACAATGGGGAATTATGGATCGGTTACGAGTAGTCGGGGGTGCCAGATTATCTGGCACGGTTCGAGTTTCTGGAGCAAAAAACTCTGCTCTCAAATTAATGGCTGCCACACTACTTGCCCCTGGAAGATCTACCATCACTAATTTGCCAGCGATTGCTGATGTTGATTACATGGCTGAATTACTAACTCGATTGGGGTGCAAAGTTGAGGTGGATAATAGTCGCCATGAAGTAAATATTGATGTGCCAGAAAAATTAGGCCACCGTGCTGATTATGATTTAGTAAGAAAGATGCGAGCATCAATTAATGTTCTGGGTCCGTTGATTGCTAGAGAATTAATTGCTGAGGTTGCACTGCCAGGTGGTGATGCGATTGGATCGCGTGGACTTGATTACCACATTAATGGTCTTACAGATATGGGCGCAGATGTTAACTCTGAACATGGATTTGTTATTGCAAAAGCTCCAAAAGGCTTAAGGGGGGCAAATATAGTTTTAGAGTTTCCAAGTGTTGGTGCTACTGAAAATATTATGACTGCTGCCACGCTAGCCAATGGAACAACCACAATTGAAAATGCAGCTCGTGAACCAGATGTGGTGGATTTGGGTGAATTTTTAATCTCAATGGGTGCAAAAATATCTGGTCTTGGCACGCATATGATTAAAATTGATGGCGTAAAAAAATTAAATCCAGCTACTCACGCAACTCTGGCAGATCGCATTGTGTCAGGAACCTGGGCATTTGCGGCTGCAATGACTAGAGGTGATATCACAATTGAAAATGGCCGTCCTGACCATCTGGAAATGCCGCTTGATAAATTAGTGGAAGCTGGCGCAGTCATTACCACTACCAAAAATGGATTTAGGGTAAAGATGGATAAGCGGCCTATCGCAGTCGATGTAGCGACGCTTCCCTATCCTGGATTTCCAACAGATCTTCAGCCAATGGTAATCACTTTGAATGCTATTGCCGATGGCACATCTTTAGTCACTGAAAATGTTTTCGAAGGTAGATTTATGTTTGTTAATGAACTACTTAGACTTGGAGCCAAGGTTCAAGTTGATGGTCATCACGCGGCAATCACTGGAATTGATCAATTATCTGCTGCTCCAGTTGCTGCTACTGATATTAGAGCAGGTGCTGGCTTAGTGTTGGCTGCCCTAGTAAGTGATGGGGTGACTATTATTGAGGATGCTTTCCATATCGATCGAGGGTATCCAGATTTTCCCTCACAACTACAGTCGTTAGGTGCAGATGTCAGCAGAGTTTAATTTTCCAGACCGCAACTTAGCACTTGAGTTAGTGCGAGTTACTGAAACTGCAGCCGTTGCTGCCTCTGCCTGGGTAGGTAGGGGTGATAAAGATGCTGCTGATGGCGCAGCTGTTGCTGCAATGCGCAAGATGATTAATACCGTTGATATGAATGGTGTAATTGTTATTGGTGAGGGAGAAAAAGATAATGCACCAATGCTTCATAATGGTGAAAAGGTTGGAAATGGTAGTGGACCAAATTGTGATGTTGCAGTTGACCCAATTGACGGCACCACATTAACTTCAAATGGGTTAAATGGCGCAGTTAGTGTGATTGCACTAGCTCCCCGTGGCACAATGTTTGATCCAAAGGGTGCTTTTTATATGAACAAAATTGTGACTGGGCCTGAGGCAGCAGCTGTTATTGATATTACTGCTCCTGCTGGTGACAATGTTCGAAAGGTCGCAAAAGCAAAAGGCGTAGATGTAAGTGACATTACAGTTATTGTTTTGGATAGACCAAGGCACGCTGATTTACTGAAAGAGTTACGCAAAGCTGGAGCACGTATCAGATTAATTAAAGATGGCGATGTTGCTGCTGCAATTGAAACTACTCGGCTTGGTACTGGAATTGATATTTTGATGGGAATTGGTGGCACACCTGAAGGAGTAGTAACAGCGGCTGCTATGCGAGCTTTGGGTGGAGTAATTCAAGGTCAATTAGTACCGCAAAGTGAGAGTGAGAAATCATCAGCAAAAGATGCCGGCCATGACCTATCTAAAATTTACACAACAAATGATTTAGTTGCCTCTGATGATGTTTTCTTTTCTGCCACTGGAATTACAGATGGAGAGTTACTCAGAGGAGTTCGGCACACTGCGTTCGGTGCGATTAGTCATTCTTTGGTGGTAAGAGGCCACTCTAAAACTGTAAGAATTATTGAGACTGAGCACCGCTATAACTAATTTTTAACTGCTTCTGCCTCACCTAAAATTGAAACTCTATTTTTTGAAACTGAGATAAAACCACCGTTAATAACAAAATCATTTACTGAACCATCAGCAGCTTTAATTGATACCGTGCCATCGGCTAGTACCCCAAGAAGTGGTGCGTGATCTGAAAGAATTCCAAGATCACCTTCGAGTGTGCGGGCTAAGACCATCTTTGCCTCACCGCTCCACACCCGCTTCTCTGGGGTAACAACCTCAACTTTTAACATGGTTTATGACTTCGCCAACTCTGCTGCTCTTCGTTCAACATCATCAAGGCCACCGCACATGAAGAATGCTTGCTCAGGTACATGGTCATACTTACCATCAGCGAGCGCTTCAAATGCTGTGATTGTTTCAGTTAGTGGCACAAATGAACCATCAAGACCAGTAAAGACCTTGGCCACGAAGGTATTTTGTGACAAGAATCTTTGAATACGGCGAGCTCTGCCTACCAGGATGCGATCCTCTTCAGATAATTCATCAATACCCAAGATTGCAATGATGTCTTGCAGGTCTTTATAACGCTGCAGAATTTGCTTAATTCGATTTGCAACTTTGAAGTGGTGCTCACCAATATAACGCGGATCCAAAATACGAGAGGTTGAATCAAGCGGATCAACCGCAGGATAAATACCAAGCTCAGAGATTGGACGAGACAACACAGTGGTTGCATCCAAGTGAGCAAAGGTTGTGTGTGGTGCTGGATCGGTGATGTCATCAGCTGGAACATAAATCGCCTGCATCGAGGTAATTGAGTGACCACGTGTTGAGGTAATTCGCTCCTGCAGCTGACCCATCTCATCAGCCAGAGTTGGTTGGTAACCAACTGCAGATGGCATACGACCAAGAAGTGTTGATACTTCAGAACCTGCTTGGGTAAAGCGGAAGATATTGTCAATAAATAACAACACATCCTGCTTCTGCACATCGCGGAAGTACTCAGCCATCGTAAGAGCGGATAGTGCGACTCGAAGACGTGTGCCAGGTGGCTCATCCATCTGTCCAAAGACCAACGCGGTCTTATTAATAACACCAGTTTCAGTCATTTCCAGGAACAAGTCATTACCCTCACGAGTACGCTCACCAACTCCTGCGAACACAGAAACACCACCAAAGTTTTCTGCTACTCGATAAATCATCTCTTGGATAATTACTGTCTTACCAACACCAGCGCCACCGAATAATCCAATCTTTCCACCCTTTACATAGGGGGTGAGAAGATCAATAACTTTAATTCCAGTTTCAAACATCTCTGTCTTTGATTCAAGTTGATCAAATGCTGGAGCGGTTCGGTGGATTGGCCATCGCTCTTTGATATCCAATGAAGAGGTCGGTACATCTAAAGATTCACCCAAGGTATTAAATACATGTCCTTTAGTTACATCTCCAACTGGAACTGAGATCGCACTTCCAGTATCGGTAACTGTTGAACCACGAACCATGCCATCAGTAGGTTGCATGGAGATGGCGCGTACTAAGTTGTCGCCAATGTGTTGGGCGACCTCAAGTGTTAATTTCTTGGTCTCACCCCCCAATGTGACATCAATATTTAGTGCGTTAAAGATGGATGGCATTGCATCGGCTGGAAATTCAATATCCACTACCGGTCCAATTACACGGGCAACTCTTCCAGTTGCTGTTTTAACTGACATTATTCACTCCCTGCGCTAGCTGAAGCGAGCGCATCTGCGCCGCCTACGATTTCACTGATCTCTTGGGTAATTTCGGCTTGACGAGCCGCGTTTGCAAGTCGAGTTAACGACTTTATTAAATCATCAGCATTGTCAGTTGCTGATTTCATAGCACGACGACGAGCTGCATGCTCACTTGCTGCAGATTGCAACATCGCGTTAAATACTCGAGCCTGAATATAGCGAGGTAGTAACGCATTTAGCACCTCACCAGCATTAGGTTCGAATTCATACATTGGCAGTAACCCAGCAGTTGTTACTGATTCAACCACCTCAAGTGGCAGCATTCGCTTAGCCTCTGGGGTTTGCGTGATCATAGATTTAAACTCAGTGTAAATAATATGTAATTCATCAACTCCATTTAAATCTGTTTGGGCATCTGCGATAAAGGCAGCAATTAGTGAATCTGACACCTCTTTGGCATGAGAATAGGTTGGGTTATCAGAGAAACCACTCCAGGAGGCGGTAATCTTGCGGTTTCTAAACTTATAGAAGTTAATTCCTTTTCTACCTACTAAATATGAATTTACCTCAAGGCCACGTGATTGCAGAAGTGTTACTAACTGATCACCCTCTTTAATTGCAGCATTTGAGTACGCACCTGCCATGCCGCGGTCTGCAGTAATAATTAATACCGCAGCTCGTTTGGGATTAGCAGAGGCAGTAGTTAATGGATGGTTGGTACTGGATAAGGATGCAACCGCAGATACTGCCCGAGTTAACTCGTTGGCATAAGGAGATGAGGCGGCAACCTTTTGTTGCGCCTTAACAATGCGAGAGGCTGAGATTAGCTCCATCGCTTTGGTTATCTTCTTAGTCGCCTTTACCGACCGCATGCGGCGGCGGTAAATACGAAGTTGGGCACCCATTTGTTTACTCTCTTATCTCTTTGTTTTTCTTCTTAATTACTTCTTTACCGCAGGCACTTGCCGAGTAATTTGCTCATTATCTTCACTAGATAATGCATCAGCTTTTTTCTCATTAACAACTGGAGCAACTGATGATTTAAACTGTGTTTTAAATGCAGTAATTGCCTCAGTTAAGGCAGCAACGGTGTCATCTGATAATTCACGAGTAGTTGAGATGATCTCAAAGATTTGCTTGCGCTCACGAGATATAAACTCTAAGAACTCACTTTCAAAGCGGCGAATATCAGCAACTGGAATTGAATCCATATTGCCAGTAGTTCCAGCCCAAATAGATGCTACTTGACGTTCAACTGAAAAGGGTGAGTACTGACCTTGCTTCAGTAACTCAACCATTCGAGCACCACGCTCTAATTGTGATTTAGATGCTGCATCAAGATCAGAACCAAAGGCAGCAAATGCCTCTAGCTCACGAAATTGGGCAAGATCAAGACGTAAGCGACCAGCGATCTTTTTCATCGCCTTAGTCTGAGCAGATCCACCAACACGTGAAACAGAAATACCAACGTTGATCGCAGGACGAACACCTGCGTTAAACAAATCAGTCTCAAGGAAGCACTGACCATCGGTAATTGAGATTACGTTTGTTGGAATGAAAGCTGATACGTCATTACCTTTTGTTTCAATGATTGGAAGTCCTGTCATAGAACCGCCACCTAATTCATCAGATAACTTTGCGCACCTCTCTAGCAAACGAGAGTGTAAATAGAAAATATCTCCAGGATATGCCTCGCGGCCCGGTGGGCGACGCAGCAATAGCGATACAGAACGATAAGCCTCAGCTTGTTTTGATAGATCATCAAAAACAATTAATACATGTTGTCCCTTATACATCCAGTGCTGACCAATTGATGAGCCGGTGTATGGAGCTAAGTATTTAAATCCTGCAGGATCAGAGGCGGGAGCTGCCACAATAGTTGTGTAAGCCATCGCGCCAGCCTCTTCTAATGCGCCCTTAACCGATGCAATAGTTGAACCTTTTTGACCAATTGCAACATAAATACATTTAACCTGCTTCTTTGGATCCCCACTCTTCCAGTTCTCCATTTGGTTAATAATTGTGTCAACTGCAATTGCTGTCTTACCAGTTTGGCGATCACCAATAATTAATTGGCGCTGGCCTCGGCCGATTGCAGTCATCGAGTCAATTGCTTTAATACCAGTTTGCATTGGCTCTTTTACTGGTTGGCGCTGCACAACAGAGGGTGCTTGAATTTCAAGTGCTCGTGTTGCCTCCGCCTTAATCTCACCCTTACCATCAATAGGCCGACCTAATGCATCTACTACTCGGCCCAGAAAACCATCGCCAACTGGAACAGAGAGAATCTCTCCAGTGCGACGAACAGTTGTTCCCTCTTCAATACCGGTGAACTCACCCAAAATAACTACACCGATTTCGCGCACATCTAAGTTCAGCGCTAGTCCTAGTGTGCCGTTTTCAAACTTTAATAATTCATTTGTCATAGTAGATGGCAGACCAGAGACGCGGGCGATACCATCACCTGCCTCAGTTACGCTGCCAATCTCATCTTTAACTGCAGCTCCTGGTTTGTATGCAGCGACATGTTTTGCCAGTGCATCCCGAATCTCTTCGGGGCGGATTGTACCTTCAGCCATCTTTTCTCTTCTCTCTCTTTAAATAACAGATACTTTCGTATCTGTTAAAACTAACTTACGAGCGCTCTGCCCGCTTCTGCTAAACGATTAGAAATTGTGCCATCAATAACATCATCGGCGTATCTAATAGATATGCCACCTAAAACCTTTGGATCAATCTCAATATTTACATGTACTTCTTTGCCCATTTGCTTAGTCAAAGCAGCTACTAACTTATTTCGTTGAACATCACTTAATACCACTGCGCTCTTTACATGGGCGACTAGGCGATCTCTACGAGTTGAAACATAATGCGAGTAAGTAGTAAGGGTGGAATCAATACTGCGACCGCGGCGTAGTACTACTACCCTGCGCAATAAATTAAGAGTTGAGGTTGCATACTTACCTTTAACAACCACTTCAAGCAGTGCAACCTTGCCGGCATCTGAGTCAGCAGAGGTATTAAGGGCTTGGCGAAGATCTGGATTGGCAACTAATACTCGAGTGAAATCAAATAGCTGATCCTCTAGCTTTTCTAACTCATTATTTTTTTCTGCAGCACTTGCCTCTGCCTCAACTGCAAGGCGCTCTATTGCATCTGCTAATTCAGCTGGATTAGACCAGCGAAGTGAGGATGCGCTAGCCATTAATGCTTGAGCTGGGGCGCCAATATTTTTACCAAATAGATTAGAGATTAACTCAGCCTTAGAGCTGGCATCCCGGGAGTTATCAGTAAGTGCTCTGCGAACTCCAACTGATGAGCTTAAAACAGTTAGTACTGTAAATAGATCTGTTGCAAATTCAATAGCTGCTGGGTGAGATAAATCCTTTAATTTTGAATCTAGGGCAGCACGCAACGACAATAATGATTGTCTGCTGCTACCACCCAAAGTTTTCAACATTAATTACTCTTTTCTAAATCTGCCACAAATCGATCAACTATTCTTGATTGCCGTACCTGATCATCAAGTGCTTCACCAACAATCTTTGACGCAAGCTCAGTTGCAAGTGCACCAACCTCATTGCGAAGTGAAGTAATCGCCTGTTGGCGTTCGGCTTCAATTGATTGTTGCGCAGCAGCTGTAATACGAGCAGCCTCTTCCTTTGCCTTCTCGCGCAGATCTTCAATAATTGCAGCACCTTGCACTCTTGACTCTTCTCTTATTTTTTGAGCCTCACTTTGTGCCTCTGCTAATTGCGTGGTGTATGTGCGCAATACTCGCTCTGCTTCAACTTGTGCTTTTTCAGCGCGCTCTAATCCACCTTCGATTGCATTTGTTCGCTCTTCATATGCTTTTTCAAATTTTGGTACTACTTTAGTTTTGAGCACATAAAACAGGAGCGAGAATGCAATCAAGCCAACAATAATTTCAACTGGATTTGGAATTACTGGGCTTGGTGCCTCTTCAGCCGCTAAATTAATCAGGTAATTTAACTTAATCATATGATTTTTGAATTCACGTTAATTTAATTAATTATTTCAGAACGAATGCTAGAACCAGACCCAAAATTGCCAAAGCCTCAGCTAAAGCAAAGCCTAGGAAGGCCAGCGGTTGCAAGATGCTTCGAGCTTCAGGTTGGCGTGCTACACCATTGATGTAAGCAGCAAATATAAGGCCGGTGGCAATACCCGGTCCGATGGTTGATAGACCGAATCCAACTATGCCAAGTGTTCCTGTCATTTCATATTCCTTTCCGATATTGACCAAGCTTTTGCTTGGCCAAACTTATAGGTTTAGTGCTGATCCGCCAGAGCCCCTGCGATATATAGGGCTGATAACAGGGTAAATATATAGGCTTGCAGGCATTGCACAAAAAATTCAAAAAAGGTAAATCCGAGGGAGAAACCAAAAGAAAAGACGCTGAAAAGCTGCATTATTAACTTGTCATGGAGCATGTACTCCCCACCTAAAGTGAAGAGAATTAAGAGCAGGTGGCCAGCAAACATATTTCCAAATAACCGCATTGCTAGTGTTAATGGCCGAATTAAAAAGTATGTTGCCAATTCCAGCGGAGCTAAAATGACATACATAAATTTTGGAAGTCCTGGCATAAAACACATATCTTTTAAGTACTTAAATAATCCATGCTTACGGATTGCTACAAAATGATAAGTAAGGTAGACAAAGATTGTAATTGATACTGGAAAGCCAATTCTAGACATGGTAGGAAATTGAATAAGCGGAATTATTCCGAAAATATTATTAGTTAATATAAAGGTAAAGATTGTGAAGAGGAATGGGACAAATCTCTGGAATTCAGATCCAATTACATCTTTGCCTATTTCATTACGAACAAATCCATAGACCATTTCACCGGCAAACTGAATTTTGGATGGAACTACCAATGCTTTGCGGGATGAGGCGATGAAAAAAGTAGAAATAAGAATTACAGAAAAGAAAACTAAAACAACAGGTTTGGTAGTTAATACTGAATCCCCAAATATGGATGGGAATACAAAGTCGCCGGCATCTGGGGCACGAAAACCAGGTCTAACAGCGCCTTCTAACAGGTTCAAGCTATTCCATTTCTCTAAGACAACTACATTTTCAAGGAGAGATCCCGAGGGCTTAACTTATGGGTAAAGGGTACAAATCGCAAAGCGTTTGGGCTACTTGCCCAGGTTGCCTGGATCACTCCTTACATAGCGAACCCAGATCAAATAGATACTCAAAAATAGCCCTAGGAAAATTCCGATAAAAACAAATATCTGGGTCTTTAAAAAATTATCCAATAGCGCCCCCGCCGCTCCCCAAAATCCCATACCGGCGATTAGATAAGAGATGATGTTCCAAAAGGCGCCCTCATCTTTACTTGCCATTTAAATTACTTTTAATCCCGCCCAAAGCGCAGCCATACTAAATACACAGAGGCTGCTGCACCTAAAAATAACCCGATCAAAAGGCAGTAGGTAGTTCCTAGCCACTGGTCAAAGCTCCAACCAATGCCACCCCAAATAAATAATCCAGCTAGAAGGTAACCAATAATCGACCAGAGTGCATTCTCTTCATTTTGAGAGTTTTTTGAATCATCTTCATTTGAATTATTAGGACTCATAATTGATACCCTCCTTACTTGGTAGCGGTAATTGAAGCCGTAACTTTAGAAAGCTACGAATCTCTCCAAATAACCATACAATGATAATCAAGATCGCAGATATGGCAAAACTCATCCGATCTACTGTGGCTGGATCGGTAAATTTGGTAACTAAAACAAGAAATGCACCCATAAGTATTACCTTTGTAAAGTAGGAGAACATTGCAAGAGCCATTGTTGCCATTGGATCCAAATTACGTGATAGTCGGGCAACTAATAGATGCACACTAAAAAAGATAATTACGGTAACAGATGCAAGTAGGCCGCCAAGTAAGCCAGATCTACCTTTAGCAATTGTCATTATAATTACTAAAATCACCGAAGCAATTACTGCTGGGCTAATTGCACCTTTCCACAACTTGGTATCACTATGGATCTTATCGGCCACTTTAAACCTCAACTTTTTTATGGTTAGTTTTTAATACTAAAAGTGAGATTAGAAAGATTATTAAGCCAGAGATAAGTGCAATCCAAATCGGCACAAATGCTGCAATTACAGTAGAAAGAGCAAACATTGCAGTCCATAGATATAAAACTACGGTAGTTCGCTGCTGACTTAAACCCATCCGCATAATTCGATGGTGTATATGTTCACGGTCTGCCGTAAAGGGTGATCGACCTGCTTTGACTCTTCTTAAGATAGCCATTACAAAATCAAGTAGTGGAATTGCGAGTATGGTAAATGGCAGAAGAAGTGGCAGCAGCGCAGAGCCTCCGTTTTCTTCAGTAATAGCGGAGGCATCTACCTGACCAGTAAGGGTGATAGCAGATGCACTGATTAGTAATCCTAAAAACATGGCACCAGAATCTCCCATAAATATTTGCGCTGGATGAAAATTATGTGGCAAAAAGCCAAGGCACAGGCCGATAACCACCGCAGTAATAAGTGATGGGGCACCTGCGCGATTTAGTCCATTAATTACCGCAAGTAGATAGGAAAATGCAAAGAAAGATGCTGCACAAATCATCACAATTCCAGTGGCCAAGCCATCAAGCCCGTCAACGAAATTAATCGCATTTATTACTACCATGACAAACAAAACAGTTAGTACCTGACCAATATTTGTTGGCAAAGTAGTTATTCCATTTATTGGTAACCATAGTATTTGTACCCCGTATATCAACAATATTCCAGCGGCCAACGCTTGACCGGCAAATTTTGTAATTGGATCTAAATCAAACCGATCATCAATCATGCCAAGAAATAAAATAAAAGTGCCACTTAAAAAAATACCAGTGGCATCACTGCCAAAAGACTTGTGGATTAATGGTAGATAATTAACAATTACCAAGGTAAGCGCCATTGCTAGCCACATTGCCAATCCTCCCCAGCGGGGAGTGGGTTGAAGGTGTATATCCCGGGCACGGATTGCAGTTACCGCGCCGGCCTTAATCGCAAGATCTCTTACGATCGGGGTAATTAAATAGGTGATTAGTGCTGCAAGTAATATGGTTACTAAATACTCACGCATTGCTCTGGGTGATTAATTTTTTGGTGCAGGATAGACCGGGAATTGATTAGTTAATTGATGAACTTCGGCTCTAATTGCCCTAGCTTTGCCTTCATTTTCACCCTCTTTTATAGCTCGTGCAATAAATGATGCTATTTGTTTCATTTCATTTTTGCCCATACCTTGAGTTGTAGTTGCAGCTGTTCCAACTCTTATGCCGCTGGTAACTGCTGGGGTTTGCGGATCATATGGAATGGCATTTTTATTAAGGGTAATACCGGAGAGCCCACATCTTTCATCCGCAACCTTTCCAGTTACACCTGTAGAACGAATATCAATTAGAGCAAGATGAGTTTGAGTGCCACCAGAGACCGCACGCATTCCCTCATTTTCTAAACTCTTTGCAAGCTCTTGGCAATTTTCAATCACTTTTTTGGCGTAACTTTGATATTCAGCTGTTGCACACTCTTTTAAAACAATTGCCTTGCCAGCAACTGCGCTCATAATTGGCCCACCTTGCATGCCTGGAAATATTGCTTTATCAATGGCAGCTGCATGCTTTTCTTTCGACAAAATCATGCCACCTCTTGGACCGCGAAGTACCTTGTGGGTTGTAAATGAGACCACATCTGCATATGGCACAGGCGATGGAATCGCTTTACCGGCAACTAAGCCAATAAAGTGAGCAGCATCCACCCACATAATTGCACCAACTTCATCACAAATCTGCCGAACTTTTTCAAAATCAATCAA
>SHVD01000029.1 GCA_009691185.1 Candidatus Nanopelagicaceae bacterium
TAGACCTGTAGGCCATGCTCTTTAATCAGCCGCGTGCTTGATGTTGGATACTCAGCTGAAGCCCAACCGCCATTACGACCACTTGCCCCAAAGCCAACATAATTTTGCTCGAAAATTGCAATTGTAAGTGAAGGTTGTATTTTCTTTAAGTGGTAGGCGCTCCATAACCCGCTAAAGCCACCACCAATAATCGCGATATCAAATGAGTTATTAGAGCTAACAGATTTACGAGATGTAATTGCTTCTTCACCCCGCCAAAGTGATCTGTTCACACCATTATTGTACTTATTACTCTTGAATTACAGAATCAAATAAGATGTCCTTGGTCATAACAGGTGGACTGATTTAGTGGTGGCCACTCTCAAGCTCTTTAAGCTCAGTAGCGGTTGGTTTTGCAATATTTTCTGCATTCGCTTTGCTTAATTTTGCTTGAATCTTGGCTCTAATACCTTTTGGATTTAACACTCCTTGCTTATCCTCTGTCACCAGTGCAATCGCTTGCGGTTGCACATGTTGAGTGAGGGTGAATTTCTTGGCAGCGGATAACTCCTCGTGAACCTCAATAAACTCACCATGCGGCAACATAACCAGTCGGCCAGTTTCCTTGCCATGCAGTACTAACTCTCGATCACGGCGTTGCAGTGATAGACAGATACGTTTTGTAATCACAAATGCCAGTGGTGGTAGAACAATTACGCCAATACGTGAGAACCACATGATTTGATTAATCGTTAGATCAAAGTGGGTAGCGATAATGTCATTTCCACCATTAATCAAGGTAACGAGCATAAATGTCAGTGACATCACGCCAAGTGCGGTTCGATTAGGAACATTTCTTGGGCGATCAAGTAAATGGTGCTCACTCTTATCACCACTCATCCAGCTTTCAATAAATGGGTAGAGCGCCATACCGGTGAAGATAATTCCAGGAATAATTAAACCTGGAATCAGAATGTTCCATGAAATAGTGTGACCAAATATGTAGGTCTCAATCGGGGGTGCCATTCGCACCAATCCATCTAGCCAACCCATATACCAATCAGGTTGTGAACCAGCTGAAATCTGTGCCGGGGTGTAAGGACCAAATAACCAGACAGAATTAATTGATGCAACCGCACCTAGGAGAGCAGTAATTCCAAAAACGATAAAGAAAAAGCCACCAGCTTTTGCCATATAAACTGGCATCAACGGATAACCGACAACATTCTTTTCAGTTCTACCAGGACCTGGGTATTGAGTATGTTTCTGATACCAAACCAACATTAAGTGAACTGTAATCAGAGCTAAGAAAATTCCAGGTAGTAACAGCACATGCACTATATAAATGCGCGGAATAAATATCTCACCTGGGAATGCACCGCCAAAGGCAAAAAATGAAAGATATGTACCAACTACTGGAATTGATTGGATGATCGCATGTGCAATTCTGATGCCAGTTCCAGATAACAAATCATCAGGTAGTGAGTAGCCAAGGAATCCTTCAACAATTCCCAGGGTTAATAACCCAATTCCTAGTATCCAGTTGAATTCACGAGGCTTTCTAAATGCACCAGTAAAGAAAACTCTCATTAAGTGGGCCACAATCGCGGCGAGAAAAATAAGGGCAGCCCAGTGGTGAATCTGGCGCATTAATAGGCCGCCTCTAACATCAAATGAGATATGAAGTGTGGATGCATAAGCAGCGCTCATCTCAACATCTTTTAATGGTTGATAACTACCTTCATACACCACATGTCTCATTGATGGGTCAAACCAAAAAGTTAAGAAAGTTCCTGAAAGCAATAAGATCACAAATGAGTAGAGTGCAATTTCACCTAACATGAATGACCAGTGATCTGGGAAAACTTTTTGTAAATTCTTTTTCATCCAAGCGGCAGCACCAGTTCGCTCATCAACGTAGTTAGCTACATTGCCAGCAATTCGCTCGCGTGCGGTCATGATTTTCTCTCCCAGAAGCTAGGCCCAACTGCTTCAGTAAATGGTTGTTTTGCAATTAGGTATCCGTCAGCGTCGACGGTAATGGCTAATTGTGGCAGAGGCCGGGCTGATGGTCCAAAGATAACCTTTGCGGCGCGGGTCACATCAAATGTTGATTGATGGCATGGGCAAAGTAAATGTTTAGTTGTTTGTTCATAAAGTGCTACCGCACACCCCATATGGGAGCAGATCTTTGAGAAAGCAATAATGCCTTCATGGGTCCAAGAAAGGCGTTCGGCATCTAACTGAAAATCAATTGGGCGTAATCTAACTAACAGCACTGCATCCTTGGCTATATCTTCTAAGGTTCGCTTTTTACCAGGTGCAAGCTCTGGCATAACTTGGGCAACTCCACCAACCTCTAGATCACTTGCCTTGATTGGTCTATCACCGGGATCTGTTACCAATTTAGTTCCAGTTTTCCAACTAGTTTCATTAAGTGAATTACCAGGAAGGGGTCCTAAATCTCGCAGCATTACTACCGCAGGAATACCAGCTAAGCCAAGAGCTGCAAAGAGTGAGCGCTTTATTAATGGCCTTCTTCCCAACCCTGCCTCTTCGGCGCCAAGCTTTGCCGCCTTAATAAACTCTCCTCGGTCGCTATCTTCAGATCGTAATGTGTGACGATAAGCAATCACCTCTTGATCTGGCATTAATGTCTTTGCCCAGTGAACTGCGCCAAAGCCAATAAATAGCAAGCCAAATGCGATACCAAGTCCAATTCCCAATTGTTGTGCGTTGGTATCACCCATCACTGGTATAAAAATAAATAAATCCTCTTTGATAAAGAAGAATGAATAAATAAACAATAAAGTCCCAGCAGCTGAAAGTGAGAATAAAACTGCTACTTGACGCTCTGCTCGTTTTGCAGCAATTGGATCGATATCTGCCTTGCGATGAACATGCTCGGGTAATCCAGGATCTGCTAGCGGCTCTAACTCTTTAGACATCTGCTACCTTGCCTTTGCTGTGAGCCACACTGCGATGCCAATTAACAGACCAAGGCCAAGAGTCCATACAAGTAACCCTTCAGTCACTGGGCCAACTCGGCCAAGTGCTGCTCCGCCTAAAGCTGGCTCTGACTCAGCAGATTTGATCCACTTAATAATCGAAAGTTTTTCTTCTGGGGTAATGATCTTGTCATTAAATACTGGCATTGCTTGTGGTCCAATAATCATCGCTTCATATATGTGCCTAGCTTCAACACCCATAACAGTTGGTGCGTACTTTCCTTGTGATAGCGCACCACCTTGACCTGCAAAGTTATGACACATAGCGCAGTTATTTCTAAATAACTCACCGCCTTCGGCAGTATTGCCATCTCTTTCCCATTTAATCTCTGCATTTGTGTAAGCACGAGGTCCGTGCGCAAGTGAGGCGACATAAGCAGCAAGGGCTGCAACCTCTTCTTCGTTATAAACCGGTGCTTTGCGCATTGCTTGCTGACTCATATCCTGCATCGGCATCCGACCAGTTGCCACCATAAAATCAACTGAGGCAGCTCCAACACCAATTAAAGCTGGCGCAATCGCTGCGCCTTCAGCATTTAAGCCATGACATGAGGAGCATCCTTTTAAGAAGATCTCCTTCCCCTCTTCAATCAAGGTAGATCTAGCAGAGGCAGTTGCTGCGCTTTGATTAGGAGCTGCAGTTGCGGCAGAGAATGTAAAGCCAAGTGCTGAAAGAGCAATTAAAAGCAACACAGGAGTTGCAAACTTATGCCGGCGATACTTGGAAATAAATTTCATGATTATTTAATTAGGTAGATCGTAGAAAATAGTGCAATCCACACTATATCCACGAAGTGCCAGTAGTAGGAGACCACAATCGCTGTGGTTGCTTGGGAGTGACCAAATTTTTGCACTTTAAATACTCTAACTAAGACAATAAGGAATGCGATTAAGCCACCAGTTACATGTAGACCGTGAAAGCCGGTGGTGATATAAAAAACTGAGCCGAAGGCATTTGAAGAAAGTGAAAGATTCTCACTTACTAACAATGCATACTCATAGACCTGACCCGCAATAAAAAATGCACCCATTAAGAAAGTTAAGGCAAACCACTCGCGCATTCCCCACCTACTAAACTGCCAAATCGATCCTGATTTTCTTGCTTGAAATCTCTCTGCGGCAAAAACACCGTACTGACAGGTTATTGATGACAAAACTAAAACGGTGGTGTTAGTAGCTGAAAATGGAATGTTTAATAATTCAGTTGATTCAAGCCAAACCTTTGGTCCTTGAACTGCGCGGGTTGTGAAGTACATGGCGAAGAGCGCGGCAAAAAACATTAATTCAGAGGAAAGCCAAACAATGGTGCCAACAGCAACTAGGTTAGGACGGTTGGTCTTAACTGCTGGTGTAGCAAAGGTGGTCATAGGGGAGATTATTCCGCTAAGTCGATGCTAATGCCGCATCTAGGTATGGGGGAGCAGCCCTACTATTTGGTGAAACTGATCACCCAAGAAGGCAATAAGACTCAGGTATGGGATGAAAAACTCACCTTTACCCTCATCGCTAGGATTAGCACTATGCAAGGTTTAGTTATAGCCCTCTACTCTGATGATTCATCGGTTCGTCATACCGTGATTTCAGCCTTGGGAAAGCAGTTAGATCCCACACTTGCCCCCCATGAGATTAAAGAGTTTGCCACAGCAGATGCACTTCGACTTTATGTTGATAACAAAAAGCAGGTGGATCTTTTTATATTAGATGGTGAGGCGGTACCAGAAGGTGGCATGGGAGTAGGCCGACAATTAAAGGATGAGGTTTTTAACTGCCCACCGGTTTTATTGATCATCGGCCGAGAGCAAGATAGATGGTTGGCAACTTGGTCAAAAGCTGAGGCGGTAGTTACTCACCCAATTGATCCATTCACCATTGCGGGTAAGTGTGCTCAGCTGCTTAAAACCTCTACTGCGCTCGCAAATTAGTTAAGCAGCAGTAATGAATTGGGAGCAAGTACTGCATTCATTAGATGAGAAAAGAGATTTATCTGATGAGCAAGTCACCTGGGCAATGTCACAAATTCTTGAAGGTATTGCAGAAAATGCTCAAATAAAACATTTTTTATCTGGACTTAAGGCAAAGGGTGAAAGTGCCAGTGAGGTAAGAACTCTAGTAGATCAAATGTATAAGTACGCAGCTCCGATAAGCATTACCGAGCGTGCGGTAGACACAGTTGGCACAGGTGGTGATGGTGCAAACACAATCAATATTTCAACAACTGCAGCGATTATTACAAATGCAGCTGGTGCTCGGGTAGTAAAGCATGGCAATCGTGCTGCCTCCTCTAAATCTGGCTCCGCTGACCTGCTTGAAGCCTTGGGTGTAAAGATAGATTTAACTGGCAAAGAGGTTGAGCAAACGGTAAATAAAATTGGAATTGGCTTTTGTTTTGCCCCGGTCTTTCATTCATCGATGAAACATGCAGTCACTGCTCGTAAAGAGTTGGGCGTACCTACAGTTTTTAACATTTTAGGGCCATTAGCAAATCCAGCAAAGCCAGTTGCTGCAGCTATTGGGGTGGCAAGGCCGGAGTTGCTACCACTTATGGCGCAAGTATTACTTGAGCAAGGTAAAGAGGGGTTTGTATTTCGCGGTGATGATGGACTAGATGAGGTGTCACTTTCTACTACGACAACAATTATTCAAATTAGCAAAGGAAAATTAAGCCAAGAAGTATTTGATCCAACTGAATTGGGAATAGCAGGGGCTGCAATCTCTGATATTGCAGGTGGGGATGCAAAATATAATGCCAGTATCACCAATCAAATATTTACTGGCAAAACTGGTCCAATGCGAGATGCAGTAACCCTAAATGCAGCATTTGCAATTGCAGCTTTTAAAGGTGATTTTGATCTGCCACTTTCGACTCAGATTGCCAATGGTTTTGTCTTAGCAAATAAAGCGATTGATTCTGGGGCTGCTCAATCTGTTTTAAAAAAGTGGGTTGAGTTATCAAATGAAATAGTCTCTGCTAGGTAGAGCGTAAACCCCAGTAATTTTGCCGTTGGATGTGGGCAGCAGTTTTAGCAAATTCAAGTAATCCCTCCAAAGTAGTTATCTGTAAGGAGCCAAGCCGCTCAAGCAATCCATGTAGAACTTCAACTGTGGCTTTTGCATCATCTAGCGCCCGATGATTTGGTTCAGTTTTTGTGCCAAAAAATTGGGCAAGGGTTCCCAATTTACAATCAGCAACCTCCTCTTTAGTAAGTACTTGTCTGGCAACAGTCACAGTGTCAAGGGACTTATATTTTGGCCACGGATAATCTAAGTCTTTGGCCGCACTTTTTAAGAAGCTTAAATCAAAAGGTGCGTTGTGGGCCACCAATACAGATTCATTATGACTTCCAACAAACTCTAGGAAGGTAGGGAAAACTTCATCAATCACAGGCGCATGTGCCAGCATTAAGTCGGTGATACCAGTCATCTCACTTATGTACTCAGGGATTGGCGCAAGGGGATTTACAAAGGTTTTGAACTCACCAATTAACTCACCACCCCTAACCTTAACCGCGCCGATCTCGGTAATAGCGGCGCCTTTTTTTGGGGAGGCACCGGTAGTTTCTAAATCAACAACTACAAAGGTGGTTTCTTGTAATAAGAGCGCCATGGATAAAAGATACTAGCCAGGTCAGACAGTTGTTTTAACTTGACTTAGATATTAAAAAAAGCTTTGATCGAGCTAATAATCATTTCAACGGCGATAGCTGAAAGTAGCAAGCCTGCAATTCTGGCCAACATCTCCACACCAGAGTCCTTAATGACTGAGAGGATTTTGGTAGAGAACATGAAGGTCAACCCAATAAGAAAGTGAACTGCAAATATGGCAATTGCAAGGGCGGCTAGTTGATCATTACCTTCACTCTTTTGAACATAAAGCATTGTGGTAACAATTGCCCCCGGACCAGCAAGTAGTGGTGTGCCAAGTGGAACTAATGCAATATTTTTTGAAGTTGCAGAGTTGCTCTCTGTCAAAGAGCCGGTCAATAGCCCCAGTCCAGTAATCAGCAGCAAAATTCCGCCAGCACCCTGCAGGGCGGCGAGTGAGATATTTAGATAACCAAGGATTGCATTGCCAAATAATGCAAAGGAAACAATTACAAAAAGTGAAACAGCTGCAGCCTGCCAGGCAAGTTTGCGTTGCTCTTTGACAGTTTTGCCTGAGGCTAGGCCTAGAAAAATTGGCGCAGCCCCAGGTGGATCTAAAATAACAAATAATGTAACGAAAGCTTGGGCGCCAAAGGTCAATGCTGTGAGGGTAATTACATCATTCATGTAGACATCTTATCTAGTTCGTTCATTTTCGATCAAAGTAAGGGTATTTAGGAAGGTTCGGGCAATTCATAACGAAAAACTTGCATATTCTCTATTGCAATTTGTAAAGAATTCACCCTAGCCTTCTCTC
The DNA here is from genome assembly GCA_009691185.1 of Candidatus Nanopelagicaceae bacterium. GTDB lineage: Bacteria > Actinomycetota > Actinomycetes > Nanopelagicales > Nanopelagicaceae > Nanopelagicus. The sequence goes on from SHVD01000029.1 coordinate 7,387, forward strand.
TATCGAACTGGAGGAATTATGGGATTAAGTAAAGATGCAAAGAGCTTCACCAAAATAACTTTGGATGAGAGCGAGATGCCAACCCAGTGGTACAACATAATTCCAGACCTTCCTTCACCACCGCCACCACCATTACATCCTGTTACTCATCAACCGGTTGGACCAGCTGATTTAGCGCCACTGTTTCCAATGGATTTAATTTTGCAAGAGGTTTCAACCGATTCTTATATTGATATTCCAGGAGAAGTGTTAGATATTTACCGTACATGGCGACCATCGCCGCTATTTAGAGCACGCAGATTAGAAAAATTACTGGACACACCAGCTCGCCTTTACTACAAATACGAGGGTGTGTCACCAGCAGGTTCACACAAAACTAATACCTCAGTGCCACAGGCTTATTACAATAAAAAAGCTGGCATTAAGAAAATTACCACTGAAACTGGTGCGGGTCAGTGGGGAACTGCCCTGGCATTCGCCTGCGCACTCTTTGATATGGAGTGTGAAGTTTGGCAAGTTGGTGGCTCATATGATGCCAAGCCATTTCGCAAATTAATGATGGAGGTTTTTGGGGCAAAGGTTCATCGTTCACCCTCCCAATTAACTGCGGCTGGTCGAAAATTAGCCTTAGATCCAAAAAATAGCTCTGGTTCACTTGGTATTGCAATCTCTGAAGCGGTTGAAGCAGCCGTCACAGATCCAACGGTTGCTTACGCGCTCGGCTCTGTTTTAAATCATGTACTGATGCATCAGACAATTATTGGCGAGGAAGCCCTTAAGCAATTAGCTAAAGTTGGTGAAACTCCAGATTTACTTGTGGGCTGCACCGGCGGCGGATCAAACTTTGCTGGTTTATCCTTCCCATTTATTCGCGAAAAATTAAAAGGGAAGATGAATCCAGAAATAAGAGCTGTTGAACCAGCATCTTGCCCATCACTTACTCGCGGCAAGTATGCATATGACTTTGGTGATACTGCTGGTATGACGCCATTAATGAAAATGCACACGCTAGGTCATGACTTTATTCCAGATCCAATCCATGCTGGCGGCCTTCGATACCATGGAATGTCGCCACTTATTTCTCACATCTATGAATTAGGAATGATGACTGCGCAAAGTGTTGGACAAAAAGAGTGTTTTTCAGCTGCTATGCAATTTGCACGAACTGAAGGAATTGTTCCTGCCCCGGAGCCAACACACGCGATTGCAGTTGCAATCGCTGAAGCATTAAAGGCGAAGGAAACTGGTGAAGAGAAGGTAATTCTTACCGCACTATGCGGTCATGGGCACTTCGATTTGGCTGCCTATGATGCGTTCCTGAATGGCAGTATGGTGGATTCAGTTCTTAACGATAAGGATTTTGAGGCTGCATTGGCCGCACTTCCGGTTATGTAATTGGGTTTGTTAATTGCAAGATAGTAAGTTCTAGCCATGATCGATCGCATGAAGTTGGCCACCTTACGCAAAATTGAGGATGAAAGATTTATCATCTCGCATCCAAAAAGCAGTGAGTTATTTGAAAAGGCGAAGGAATCAATGCCAGGTGGCGTGCCAATGTCCTGGATGTCAAAGTGGCCAGGTCCTTATCCAATATTTGTAGAAGAGGCTAAAGGTGCTGGATTTATTGATGTGGATGGCAATACCTATATTGATTTTTGTTTAGGCGACACTGGATCCATGACTGGACATTCACCTGAGGCAACGATTACTGCAATTAGAGAGCAGGCAGGTCGAGGATTATCGGTGATGCTGCCAAGTAAGGATGCGGCAATCGTTTCAGCCGACCTTGCTGCTCGATTTAATCTACCGCTTTGGCAGTTTACTGTTTCAGCCACTGATGCAAATCGCCATGTTATTCGCTACTCAAGATTGATCACTGGCAAACCAAAGGTAATTGTAATTGATAGGTGCTATCACGGAAGTGTGGATGAAACTTTTGCTACCTTAGATAAAAAGGGGAAGACAATTGCCCGCGAAGGCAATATTGGTGCCCCAGTTGCACTAGATCTAACCACTCGAGTTGTGGCATTTAATGATTTGATCGCAATGAAAAAAGCTTTAGAAAAAGGTGATGTGGCAGCTATTTTGCTGGAACCAGCAATGACAAATGTTGGAATTGTTTTGCCGCAAGAGGGTTATTTAAAAGGGGTCGAAAAATTAGCCAAGGAATTTGGTGCGATGTTTATAGTTGATGAAACACACACTATTTCAGTTGGCCCGGGAGGAATGACCGCTGAGCTTGGCCTTGAACCAGACTTTTTAACAATTGGTAAAGCAATTGGTGGCGGATTTCCAACCGGAGCCTTTGGAATGAAGGCAAGTGTTGCTGCCTCAATTAGCAAACTAGTTGAACTCGAGGTGATTGATACTGGTGGAGTTGGTGGGACCTTGGCCGCTAATGCTCTATCCCTTGCTGCTATGAAGGCCACATTAAGTAAGGTGTTGACCAAAGATAATTTTGAACGCATGATTAAACTTGGGAACCGGTGGGCAGATGGAGTTGAAAAAACTATCAATAAATACCAACTTGGATGGACCGTTAATCGACTTGGCGCAAGGGCTGAATACATGTTCGCTGCATCTGCGCCAGTAACTGGCAGGCAGGCAGCTGACAGCGGAGATTTTGAATTGGAGCAATTTATTCACTTAAGAATGCTTAATGATGGTTTTCTAATCACGCCATTTCACAATATGGCCTTAATATCTCCAGATACCACCATTGCCGATGTTGATGCGCACACAAATGCGTTTGAGAAAATGTGTGGTGACCTAGTTGGCTAATGCAATTTTAAAGCTCAAAGATGGCAGAGCCTTTGATTCTATAACCAATACTGTTGAAAGTGATAAAGCAATTTTATTTCACCACGGGACTCCTGGGGATTGCACAGCATGGTCCTCTTGGGTCGAGGGGATAAATGATGTTAAAGCAATAGCTGCCAGTCGTCCGGGCTATGGTCTAAGCGATAGAAGACGCGGGCGAACTGTGGCAGCAGATATTGATGATCAATCGCAGCTATTAGATCATTTTGGAATTAAGCAATTTGTTTCAATTGGGTGGTCAGGTGGCGGACCACATGCTTTAAATATGACGAGGGATGCTAGAAACATTGGTGCGATAACCCTTGCAGGTGTGGGTGAGTGGGGGAATAAAGATTTAGATTTTCTTAACGGCATGGGCCCAGAAAATCACCATGAGTTTGGGGCTGCTTTGGCTGGTGAGAAAAGCATTGAAGGGTGGATGATGAAAAACTCACTTGGTTTAAAATCTGTGACCGGTACTGAATTAATCAGTGCATTTGGCGGATTAATCGGAGAAGCTGATAAAAAAGCCTTAACCCCAGAGGTAGCCGATAAAGACGCAGCGGTTTTTAGAAGAGCATTATCGGTAAGTTATTACGGTTGGCTAGATGATGATCTAGCTTTTGTTCAATCATTTGGATTCGAATTAAATAAAATTGATAAACCAGTTTTGATCTGGCAAGGTGATGATGATTTTATGGTGCCAAGGGAACATAGCAATTGGCTAGCAAAGAAGATCCCTGGCTCAAAGCTTAATTTTGTCTCTGGACATGGCCATATTTCTTTGGTTCAAAGTTATAGATCAGAGATCATTACGCAAGCATTGAAATTACTTAATTGTTAATACAGCATCAAATAAAACTTATTCCAGTCTCACTAGCAAAAGAGTATGCCGATGAACCTTTAAATTGGAGTCTTAAATTATGGGGTCAGGGCAAATCAGAGTTTTCTGCTGATGATTGGCGAAATTTCTACAAAAATGCCATGAACTCCGACTACAGTAAATTCAATTCTGATGGCTCTGATCAAGAGTTGTTGTTCATGGCAATTCGAACCGCTGATGGGGCAGAAGAGGTAGTGGCATCAATTGCTTTGTGCGATTTTGATGATTTCGAGGAGTATCGACAGTTTAAACCTTGGATTGCAGCTTTTATTGTTCGCGAAGATCTAAGAGGCAGTGGTGTTGGCAGCGCTGTTTTAGAGCTAATGGAAGAAAAGATACTTACCTACGGAGTAAAGCATATATACCTGTGGACTGAAGGAGAGAAGAATTTTTATGGAAAACGGGGTTATCAGCTAATTGATCAGCTTCATAAACCTGGCAGAGTTATAGATTTAATGCAAAAAGATTTAGGCAAGTAACTTATCTAAATGCTGCAATACCAGTTAACGCCTGCCCTAATACCAGCATATGAATTTCATGAGTGCCCTCATAAGTAAGCACTGTTTCAAGGTTGCTCATGTGTCTAAAAACTGAGTATTCAGAGGTGATTCCGGCGCCACCAAGAATTGATCGGGCACTTCTTGCAATTTCAAGTGCAGCATTAACATTATGAAACTTACCCATGCTGATTTGTTCAGGTTGTATTTTGTCAGCATCCTTTAAATCTGCGAGGTGATAGGCAAGCAACATTGAGGTTGTAATTTTAGTTGCCATATCTGCAAATTTGGCCTGAGTTAATTGATGCTTTGAGATTGGGCCATCAAATTGTTCGCGAGTTGTGGCATATCCCAATGAAACCTCAAAACAATCCCGAGCAGCACCAACTGCTCCAAAAATGATTCCATATCTTGCTTCAGCTAAACATAAAAGTGGTGCACGAAGACTTGTTGCCTCTGGGAGGCGATATGAATCGGGAACCTTCATGTCGTTAAAGACTAATTCTGAGGTAATAGATGCGCGGAGTGAAAGTTTATGCTTAATTGGATTGATTACTAATCCGGCAGTTTTTGTAGGTATACAAAAACCACGAATGCCTTCATCTGTTTGTGCCCAGATAATTGCAACATCGGCAACACTGCCATTGGTAATCCACATCTTTGATCCATTGATGACCCAATCGGAGCCATTCTTTTTTGCAAAGGTTGTCATACCAGATGGATTTGAACCATGGTCGGCCTCAGTTAAGCCAAAGCATCCAATCACTTCACCTTTTGCCATTTTCGGCAACCACTCCTGCTTTTGTACTTCGCTACCAAACTTATAAATTGCAAACATTGCCAACGACCCCTGCACGGATACTAAGGATCTTAATCCGGAATCAACCGCTTCCAACTCCATGCATGCAAGTCCATATGACATTGCATCGGTTCCTGCGCACCCATAATTCTCAAGATGCATTCCAAGAACCCCAAGGCTGCCTAAAGATTTTGCTAAATCGCGTGCAGGTAGCTCACCTTCTTCATACCAGGATGCAATCTTTGGTTTTAATTCTTTGGCTGCAAACTCTCTTACAACTTTTTGCATAGATTTTTGTTCTGAGGTTAACCGTGACTCAACCTGCATCAAAACTAGTGGATGAATTGGCGTTGCAGGTTGCTTGCTCATTGGAAAAGTCTATCGGGATAACTCTTTGTACTGCCAGATAGTTCAAATTAATGACACACTGGAGTGATAAATCTCATTGCTAAACAATGTTGTACTCCGGACGCAGTTGGCCAGATGTAGTAAACCGGTCTGCAGATAATTGATCGATTTTTACAAATGGTTGCTTACCTAGATAAAGATCTCGCAGAATCTCACCTATCGCAGGTCCCTGCAAGAAGCCATGGCCACTGAAACCTGTCGCATAGAAAAATCTGGAAACTTTTTTATACTCACCTAGTATCGCATTGTGATCTGGTGTCACCTCATAAAGTCCAGCCCAACCCTTTCCAATTCCAACATTCATAAGTCTTGGCGCCCTATTAATTGCAATTGCGCCAAGTTTTTCCAAAAATTGCGGGTCCTTCTTTAA
>SHVD01000030.1 GCA_009691185.1 Candidatus Nanopelagicaceae bacterium
TACTTGCAATTCACTCAGATAATCCATCTCATATTGTTGGCGCCAGAAGAAATTCACCATTAGTAGTTGGTGTTGGCAAGGGTGAGAATTTTTTAGCCTCAGATGTTGCCGCCTTTATTTCTCATACTAAAACTGCCTTAGAGCTAGGCCAAGATGAGGTAGTTGAGATAACCCCAACCTCAGTTGTAGTAACAAATTTGTCAGGTCAGATTGTTAAACCTAATCAGTTTGAGATCTCTTGGGATGCAAAAGCTGCAGAGCGCGGTGGGTTCTCACACTTTATGCTGAAGGAGATATATGAACAGCCAAAGGCGATTGCCGATACTTTACTTGGTCGCACCGAAGGACTTGGCGTAAAGATTAAGTTTAAAAAGTTTGAAAAAATAGTAATCATCGCCTGTGGCACCGCCTATAACGCAGGCTTAGTTGGTAAATATGCAATTGAAAAATGGGGACAAATCCCAGTAGATGTTGAGTTGGCATCTGAGTATCGATATCGGGAGCCAAGTTTAGATAAAAAAACCTTAGTAATTCCAATCTCACAATCAGGTGAGACTATGGATACTTTGATGGCACTTCGATACGCAAAATCAAAGGGTGCAACTATATTCTCAGTTTGCAACACCAATGGCTCAACAATTGGCCGAGAATCAGATGCGGTTCTTTATACCCATGCTGGCCCAGAGATTGCAGTTGCTTCAACTAAAGCTTTTGCAACTCAGCTGATTGCGATGTATTTAATTGGTTTAGAAATTGGTCGCCAGTTAGAGCATTTAAGTAGCAAAAAATGTAAAGAGATTATTAAAGAGCTTACGCAACTACCGGCAAAGGTTGAGCAGGTGTTAGAAACAGTTGAACCACTTCGAGAGTTAACTAGAAAGTTTAAATCAGCAGACTCAGTTCTGTTTTTAGGAAGGCACACCGGATTCCCAACCGTATTGGAAGGAGCGCTTAAATTAAAAGAGTTGGCATATATGCACGCTGAAGGCTTTGCTGGTGGTGAGTTAAAGCATGGACCAATTGCACTTATTGATAATGGCACTCCAGTGGTAGCAATTATGCCAACCAAAGATTCAGTATTAGCAGGCAAGATGGCAAGTAATATTCAAGAGGTAAAAGCAAGAGGTGCGGTAGTGATTGCAATTAGTGAAGATGAATTTGTTGGCGCAGATCATTTAATTCGTATTCCAAAAGTTGATCCACTATTACAACCAGTATTAGCTGTAGTTCCACTACAGGTCATTGCCTATGAAATGGCGGTAGCCCGTGGCAATGATGTTGATCAGCCGAGAAATTTGGCCAAATCAGTAACAGTTGAGTAAGTAAATGCCAGAACACAGACGAAGGCAGATGAACTCTGCACTGAAGTTAACTCTCTTATTTCTTAGTGGCTATGGCTTCATTACCCAACAGGTAGTAGCTAATACCTGGATTAGAAGATTAGATGAGAAGATCCTAAAACGAGATTTTTTGAAGGTCACACCGGAGAACACTCCATTATTTGTGCAATTAATTGATGACTTAGGACTTAGGAGTGTTACATCAGTAATACTAATTATCACCGCAATACTTATTAGCAGAAGATTTAAATCATGGCGGCCAATTAATCTTTCAATTCTTGCATTACTGCTACTTAATTTAATAGTGGGAGCTTCTAAATTATTGTTTGGTAGAACCAAACCCAGTACTGGCTTTGACTTGTTTTTCACAGATAGTGGACTTTCATATCCCAGCGGCCATGCAGCTAATGCAGTTTTAACTTGGGGCATGTTTGCTTATCTGATCTTTCGTTACTCCCATAAACAACCTTTTGAAGGATTGCGATTAACTTACTTTGTTATCATCATAAATATCGCTGTATGTCTAGCCTCGCTCTACCGAAATACTCACTGGTTTTCAGATTTACTAGGAGGATTATTTATCGGCTCAGCATTATTAGTGGCAACTATTGCGATCGATCGCTCGATTACTTCAACTCGTCAGCCCTCATAAAACACAGGTAGGCTTTACTATTATGAGTCGTGCTCGAGCTGAAATAGATCTGTCAGCGATTGCTGAAAATTTAAAGTTTATTAAAAATAAAACAGATGCTGAGATTCTTGCGGTAGTTAAAGCAGATGCATATGGCCATGGCTTACTTCCGGTAGCAACTGCCGCCCAAGCAGCTGGTGCAGATTGGCTAGGCACAGCATTGCTAGAGGAGGCGATCACACTTCGTAATGGCGGAATTACCAAACCAATTCTGGCTTGGCTAACTCCACCTGGTGAGGATTTTAAAACTGCGATCAAGTTAGATATTGATCTATCAATCTCATCAATTGAGTTGCTATCTGAAATATTATCTGCTGGACAATCCATGAACAAAAAACCAAGAGTCCATATTGAAGTTGATACTGGAATGAGTCGTGGCGGTGTGTTAGGTGATTGGAAGGAATTTCTTGCAGAGGTAGTAAAAGTGGCAGATAAGATTGAATTTGTTGGTATCTGGTCACATTTTGCCAGAGCTGATGAGCCAGGTGAGAAAATGAATGAAGAACAATTAGATGTGTTTATGAACCGGGTTGAAGATTTAAGTAAGGCCGCAATCACACCTAAGTATCTACATATTGCAAACTCTGCCGCTACTCTTACCAACAAAACATCACACAAAAATATTATTCGCTGGGGTATTGGACTTTATGGCCTATCACCAGATGTTAACAATTTAGGTGATTCAAAATCACTCACTCTGCACCCTGCCTTGAGATTGTATGCAAAACTACAATTAGTTAAATCGGTTAAGGCTGGCGTCAGTGTTGGATATGGTGCAATTGCAAAGACAAAAGTTGATACCAAGCTAGGTGTAGTTACTTTAGGTTATGCAGATGGCATACCTCGTAATGCAAGTAATTTGGCTGGAGTTTTTGTAGCTGGTAAACGTGCACCATTAATTGGCAGAGTTTCTATGGATCAATTTGTAGTTGATCTTGGTATTAATTCCTTAGCAAAAACTGGGGATGAAGTGATTGTTTTTGGTGATGGTAGCAAGGGTGAGTACACAATTGATGAGTGGGCTAAGGCTTGCGGAACAATTAATTATGAGATTGTTACCCGAATCGGTTCGCGTGTGCCTAGAATCTACCCTCGTGAGTAATACTAATTTGCTTTCAATAAAATCATTGTCAGTTTCATTTGGCGGCCTTAAAGCCTTATCAAATGTAAATCTAGATTTGAATGCAAATGAAGTGGTGGGATTAATAGGCCCAAATGGTGCCGGCAAGACCACATTATTTAACGCACTCTCTGGCTTGGTAGATGTTGAATCAGGCTCACTTGAAATAAATGGTAAATCACATAAGTGGCCAAAGCCATATCTACTAGTTGATATGGGAATCTCGCGCACATTGCAAGGAGTGGGCCTATTTCCAGAGTTAACAGTTTTAGAGAATGTGATGGTTGGTGATAATAAAAATGCACGAAGCGGTTTGATCTCATCAGCGCTTGGTTTAAGTGGCAAAGATGAGGCAAAATTAAAACAGCGGGCGATGACAGCACTTGAACGAGTTTATGCCTCTGGTATTGCAGACCAGAGAGCGGATTCACTTCCTTACCCCGTTACTAAACGAGTAGCAATTGCCCGGGCTTTAGTCTCTGAGCCAAAAATACTTCTTCTTGATGAACCAGCGGGAGGGCTTGGCGCTCAAGATATTGAGTGGATGAACTCACTTATTCACAATCTGGCCAGCCAATGCTCAATTATTTTAGTTGAACACCATATGGATGTGGTGATGAGTGTTTGTGATCGACTTTGTGTGCTTAATTTTGGTGAGGTAATTGCATCTGGAGAGGTTGAAACTGTCCGCCAAGATCCAGCGGTAGTTGCTGCATACCTTGGGGTGAACAATTGAGCCTGGTAGTTAGCAATTTAACGATTGATCATGGTGCAATCAGAGCAATAAATAATGTCTCATTTACCGTGCCACAGGGTCAGTTGGCTGCCATCATTGGTGCAAATGGTGCTGGTAAAACTACATTGCTGCGTACCTTATCTGGCTTAAAAGAGGCAGCTTCAGGGAGCGTGAGTTGGAACGGTGATTCAATATTAGGCACCCGCCCTGAGGATTTAGCACGTTCTGGCATCATGCATGTATCGGATGGCAAATCAGTAATTGCTGAGTTGACCGTTAAAGAAAACTTAGCTCTGCCTGGAATATGGCGCAAGGATAAGAAAGATGTTGCAGTAGCAACAAGTGAAGTAATTGAACTATTTCCAATTTTAGGCCAGCGCTTATCACAATCTGCAGGCTCTTTATCAGGTGGTGAGCGCCAGATGTTGGCAATTGGTAGAGCTTTAATTGCACGACCAAAGCTGCTGTTATTAGATGAACCATCTCTCGGGCTTGCGCCTTTGATTGTGGAACAAATCTTTCAAACTATTAAATCATTAGTAAAAAAGATGAATCTGACTGTTGTCTTGGTTGAACAAAATGCCATGGGTGCGTTAAAGATTGCAGATGAAGGAGTAGTTTTAAATCTCGGCTCAGTAGTGGCGGTTGATTCGGCAGAGAAACTACTTAATGATCCGGCAGTGCGCGCTGCCTATTTGGGATTTTAAAATGACGCAATTTATTACTGCAGTTCTAACATCCTTATCATCTGGTGCCATTTATGCCTTGATGGCATTGGCATTGGTTTTGGTATGGCGCTCAACTAGGGTAATTAACTTTGCCCAAGCTGGCCAAGCAGTATTAACAACCTATATTGGATACACAGTCATTCAGCGCACTGGCTCTTATTGGTTGGCCTTACTTGTTGCAGTTGTAAGTGGTGCGATTATTGGTGCAGTAATTGATAGATTTTTTATGAGGCCGATTTTCAAACGGATCAAATCTGGTCCAATTGTGATGATCGCACCAGTCGTTGCCACCTTAGGTTTACTAGGAATTATTCAGGCAGTAATTGGTTTTATTTGGGGCTTGACCAACCAATCAATTCAGGCACCAGTGTCAACTGATGGATTTAAAGTCATGGGAACAGTTATTGCTTTCAGCAGATATAACTTATTGGTACTAATTTTTGTTGCAGTAGCTATGTTACTACTAACTATTTTGTTCCAAAAAACTGATATTGGATTGGCATTAAGAGCTTCTGCTTATTCACCAGAGATTGCTAAATTATCTGGAATCAAAGTTGATTCAGTTAGAACATTAGGTTGGGCAATAGCTGGTGCCTCAGGTGGTTTGGCTGGAATGTTATATATTCCAGGTTATTTTTTATTCCCAAATGCAATGGATCTTCTTTTAGTTTTTGGATTTGTGGCAGCAGTTATAGGGGGACTTGAAAGTTTATTTGGAGCGGTGGTGGGTGCAATGATTTTAGGATTTGCCATTAATTTTGCTACTACTTACATAAGCGCAAAGTTATTTTTTCCGACAGCATTTATAGTTTTAGTTGCAGTTTTATTACTTAAGCCTGGAGGTTTATTTGGTTCAAAGAAAGGCAGGAGTGCTTAGATGATTAAAACTACTCCAACTAAAAAGCGATTACTTTTATTTATATTTTTTGGTTGGATATTACTAATTTTAGGAGATCGCGTTGGCGACCTAGAGTTGTATCAGGGCTCCTTTGTTGCCACCTATGCACTTGCAATCACTTCGATAATTTTACTTACCGGTTACAGCGGACAACTCTCACTTGGACACAGTGCGTTAATGGCAGTAGGTGCATATACAGGTGCCTTATCCATCTTTAATGCCGGCTTACATCCGGTCATTGGATTAATAATTTCAGTGTTTGTAGCTGGGATTTTTGGATTAATTTTAGGTTTAGTAGTCGCAAGATTAAGTGGCCCATACCTTGCTGGCACAACTTTGGCATTAGCGATTTCACTACCCACTCTGGCAAATCAATTCCCAATTTTAGGAGGAGAGGAAGGAATTGTTTTTGACGTGGGTGTGGCTTCTGCCAGATTTGGTGATGAGTTCTCGCAATACAAATGGTTTTTTTGGATCAGTGCTCTTGCTGCACTAATTATGGTTTGGTTAGTTGCTAACTTACTATCTGTCAGATACGGCAGAACATTTAAGGCAATGCGTGATAATCCAGTGGCGGCGCAGTTATCTGGGATCAATGTAGGTCAGTTAAAGGTAATGGCCTTTGCGTTGAGCTCTGGGGTGGCGGGCCTATCTGGGGGTTTGCTGGTAATGCTAATAAGCGGGGTCTCACCCAGTGCTTTCCCCCTAAGCCTCTCCTTTGCCGTGCTCACCGGGGCGGTTGTTACTGGACTGTACAACCTAAAAGGTGTCATTCTGGGCGGGTTGGTCCTTGTTGCTATTCCTGAAATCGCTGATTCGCTAGTATCTCGTATTGGAGGATCGGAGGGGTTCACAACGACCTTGCCTGGGTTTTTGGTAAGTGCACTGCTGATCTTGGCGGTGGTCTTCACACCAAATGGTCCGGGGCACTTACTAAAAAGGCACCACCACAAGAAAAAAGTTTAGGCTCAAAAAACTCGTAATAAACCTAGGGAAGGAAATAAATGATCAGAAATAAAAGCATGAAGCGAGCAAGTCTTGCTTCAGCGGTGATCGCAGCTGGGGCATTGGTGCTAAGCACACTGCCAGCACAGGCGGCAACACCGGGAGTTAGCGCAACTGAGATCAAGTTGGGAATATCATCCCCACTAACAGGCTCAGCTGGAGTTGCCTATGGCAAGGTTCCAGGAGCAATGAAGGCATACTTTAATTACATCAACGCCAATGGTGGCGTAAACGGTCGCAAGATCACATTAATCAGCCGTGATGACAAGTATTTGCCAACACTTGCTGCAACTCAAACTACAAACTTAATTTTAAAGGACAACGTTTTTGCCCTAGTCGGCGCACTTGGAACTGCCACTCATTCAAAGGCTTACAAGGCAGCAGCACTAGCTAAAAATAATGTTCCTGATTTATTTGTGAATACTGGTTTTAGTGGTTTCGGTGACACCACAAAATACCCAACTACTTTCACAGTCCTTCCTAGCTATGCAATGGAAGCAAAGATTATGTCCAAATTTATTAAAGAAAAATTTACTGGACAAGCTGTTGCCTTAATTGCTCAAGATGATGAATTTGGTATTGATGGTGTGAATGGTTTTAAAGCCGGCGCCTTAACGCTTGCTTCAACAACTTTGTATCCACAATCATCCTTAACTGATGCGCGTGCTAAGGCATTATTAACTGGATTAAGCGCCATCCCTGGTAAGCCAGTACTTGTAATGTTTGGAACCACAGATGTAACTGCGGGCATTTTAAAGGCAGCTGAGTCACTTGATCTTGTCAGCAAGTTTACTTGGATTGCTGGCTCAGTTGGTGGAGATGCCAACACACTTCTTGCTTTAGGAGTGAAGGCAACAACCTTAAATGGTGTAGTTGCTGCAAGCTTCTTCCCAGATGCAAAAGATAAAAGTGATGAGTATGTAAGTCAATTTATGACAATCAATGAGAAGTACAACAAGGGTGTCACTTTTGACAACGTCGTGCTGCAAGGCATGAACTCAGCGATGTTAACTGTGCAAGCACTACGTGCTGCTGGTAAAAACTTAACCCGTGCCGGTTTGATCTCGGCAATAGAAAGTAAGGGTGCAAAGTTTGCTGGTGCAGGTTTAGTGCCACTTAATTACTCAGCCACAAGTCGGATTGGTTATAACGGTTACTGGTTTGGTCAGTTAAACGCATCCGGTGAGTTAAAGCCGTACGGTGGAACACTTGCTATCTTCACAACTGATTCAGGTGCCGGAGCGATCGAAGCTTCTACATACAAACGTCCAACAATGCCTAAGAATGGGATACCAACAAACTCATGAAAAATCTAAAACTAACTAAGGGTCTAGTTGCCCTCACTTCTGCTGCATTAGTTGCGGTATTTACAGTTGCCATGCCAACAGTTGCTCGCGCAGCTGATGGGTGTGTAGACACCACAATTTTGTCTGGCATAAAGGTGGTAGATATTCAACGTTGCACCGGAACTGATATGAATAAATCCAAGTATGAAACCATCATGCCAGTTAAATTCAATGGCACCTTGATGGTTTACTCACATGGAATTCGCTACAACGTGAATCTGCCTGCAATCCCAGTAGTTGCTCCGAAGGGTTCACTAATTGATTACTCTGCTGCGGTTTCACCATCTGAAGAGGTAACAGCAGCACTTCTAGCGCAAGGTTTTGCCCTAGCTGGATCTGGTGTACAAACCCAAGGCTGGAACCTAGAAGAGAGCGTTGATGCAGCGTTGCAAGTTCTAACTATTGCGCGGGATCAGTATCCAAAAATTAACAAAGTAGTTGCTTGGGGTAACTCACTAGGCGGATTAGCTGCGCAGGCACTGGCTGAACAACTGCCTGGTGCCATCGATGCAGCAGCTCCGATGTGTATTGCAGACTCTGCTCAAGCTGAAATTACAATGGCTGGTGATTTCCTGTGGGGTATGAAGACACTCTTTAACCCAGCAATAAAAGGAACTAATTACTCAGCCGGTCAAGCAGGTTATGTTGAGATGCTTACAGATCTAGGAACTGTCCTAACAACTCTGGGCGCACTTTCTGCGGCAATTTCTGCTAATCCAGTAGCACCAGCATGGCCAGCAACCACAAAAGTTCCAGCAGCGCTACAAGCGATTCCAATGCGAAGTGCGGTTTTATTACTTGGCTTGATATCTGGAATTGCTACCCAATCAAACACATATGATGCATCAAGTGGCCCAGTAGGTCCTCTTGAGACTTCATTTGGATTGGCAATTAGCCCAGCACTTGCAGTCCTTGAGAATGGTGCTCAAGCTGCAATCCTTGCGGTAATTGCTAATTACGACATGGAGATTCGCTACGGCGGCGTGGTTTTTGATAACTCAAAGACTGATTATGCAAAGCGCCTTGGGGATGATGCAGATATTTTTGCGGCGGCGTTAACAGGAAAAAGTAGCACAGCCGGAATGCTTGCTTACTTAAGCCCGTTTAATCCTGCAGCCCCACGTGTTACATCAAATCCAGTCGCAGTTGCAAAGATGAATAGTGTTTACCAACTTCAGGGCAAGATTGAAGTTCCAACTATTCAAATTTCAGCCACCGCTGACCACATCACCCCACCAGGAGCTGCCCAGTACCTGATCGATCAGTACGAGGCATCTGTTGCTAATTTGGCTGCTAGGTCGGGCAAGTTGCTTACAATCTGGAATAAGCCTGCTGATTCTTATACAGAGTTTAGTTCTGCTGGAAAACCAATTACTCCAACTGTCACTACAAATGGAACTAATCACTGCAACTACACAACTAGCCAGATCTTGGCGGTTGCAAAACTTGCAGCATCTGCAGCAAAAACAGGCAAGCTGCCTTCTAGTTCAGCTGTGAAGGCTGCAATTAAGAATGAGCCAAACTTGTTTATTAATCCAAACTACACGCCACCACTGCTGAAGTTTCGTCAATAAATAAGTAAGAAATTAAGCGGGCCTCTAGGAAACTAGGGGCCCGTTTTCATTCTCTATAAACTAACCCCCTAATGAAAATGCAGATTAATTCACCACAAGCCATGTTTGAATTGGGTGAAAAGATTGGCCAGCAACTTAAACCCTCTGATGTGCTGGTGTTAACTGGTGAGCTTGGTGCGGGCAAAACGGTTTTTACTCAAGGAATTGCTTCGGCCTTTAATATTTTAGGAGTTACCTCTCCCACTTTTGTAATAAGTCGAATTCACAAGGGGAACCCAAATTTTATACATATCGATGCTTATCGATTATTAGATTCAGACCCAACTACTTTTTCTGATTTAGATTTTGAAAGTTATCTGTCAAGCAGTGTATTTGTAATTGAATGGGGTAAGGATTTTGTTTCTACACTGACTGATCAATATTTGGAAGTAATTATTAATTACGGTGAAAATGAATCTGATCGCCAAGTTGAATTTCTACCAAATGGTGACCGCTGGTCAGGATTTAAATTATGAAGACTGTTTTAGCAATTGATACCTCAACTGCGCAAACTAGTGTGGCATTGATTCAAGATGGTGAAGTTTTATTTAACAAATCTCATAATGATCCCCTCGCCCATGGAGAGGTACTACCAAAGTTAGTTTCCCAAGCATTAGCAGTTAATAACAAGGTGGATTTAGTTGCAGTTGGCATGGGACCTGGTCCATTTACTGGCCTTCGAGTTGGAATAGCTTTTGCCCAAAGCTATGCCTTAGCTACGCAAATAGATTGGGTGGGTGTGTGCTCACTAGATGCCATGGCTGCTGGTATAAATCAAAGTGAGTTTATTGTTTCAACTGATGCCAGGCGCAAAGAGAGGTTTTGGGCAAGATATAAAGAGGGAGTTCGAATTACTGATCCGGCAGTTAGTAAAGCAAGTGAATTAGAAAAGTTGGGTCTTCCAATATTAACTGAGGGTGATTACTTTCCAGATCCAGTTGCTTTAGCCAAGATTGCATTAACTTCAAAATCAGTTGAGCAACCAATTTATATTAGAAAACCAGATGCTTATCCATTACCCATAGGTGTGAAGTTTCGCCCTATGAGCGCATTGGATTTAGTAAGTGCCACCGCAATTGAAAAGCAGGTTTATGGCAAAACAGCATGGAGTGCTGACCAATTTAAATCCGAGTTTGCAAAGTCACCAAAGAGTGCGCGGTACTTAGCAGCAGAGTTTGAAGGGCAATTAATTGCATATGCTGGAATTTTTTATGTGGCAGATGTAGCAGATATTCACACATTAACTGTGGTGGCAGATCACCGCCGAAAAGGCATTGGTCGGGAGCTATTAAAGCGATTAATTGATTGGGCTAGAGTTAAAAAAGCGCAGGCAATAATGCTGGAGATGAGATTAGGAAATGATGCTGCCCGACCACTTTATGAATCCTTTGGATTTATTGAGATTTCAAAGCGGGAGAATTATTACGGCCCAGGTTTGACTGCAGTGGTAATGCGCAAGGAGCTTAGGTAATGGCGCTAGTACTAGGGATTGAAACCTCCTGTGATGAAACCGCAGTTGGCATTGTGGATGGGCGAAAATTATTAGCAAATGTGATCTCATCAAGTGTTGAAGAACATGCCAGGTTTGGCGGCGTAGTGCCGGAGGTTGCAAGCAGAGCCCACCTTGAAGCGATGCAGCAGGTAATTAAGCAAGCATTAAAGGATGCCAGCGTTACCTTAAAAGATATTGATGCGATAGCGGTAACTGCAGGTCCAGGATTAATTGGTGCGTTATTAGTTGGAGTAAGCAGTGCATCTGGTTTAGCTCTTGCCTTAGACAAACCTTTATACGGCGTCAATCATCTCTCTGCTCATATCGCAGTTGATCAATTAGATAATGATAAGAAAATCACTCCAACAATTGCATTGCTAGTAAGTGGTGGCCACTCATCAATATTAAAAGTTAAAAACTTAGCCACCGATGTTGAAGTCATGGGCGCCACCATTGATGATGCAGCTGGTGAGGCTTTTGACAAGATTGCTAGAATCATGGGGTTGGGTTTTCCTGGTGGGCCAATAATTGATAAGCAATCTAAAGATGGTGACTTAAACCATGTTAATTTCCCACGTGGTTTAACCTCAGCTGCTGATTTGGATAAGCATCAATATAATTTTTCCTTTTCAGGTTTAAAAACAGCGGTAGCAAGATATATTGAGAAAACTCCAAATTACAAAAAAGCTGATGTGGCTGCATCTTTTCAAGAGGCGGTAGTTGATGTCTTACTTAGTAAATCTCTAGCTGCTTGTAAGGAAAGTGGAATTGATAATTTAGTTATTGCAGGAGGAGTGGCCGCCAACAGCAGGCTGCGAGAGCTGGCAAAGCAACGGTGTGAGATGAGTAAGATCAAGCTTTCTATCCCACCGATTGCTCTTTGCTCCGACAATGGGGCGATGGTGGCAGCGCTAGGTAGCCTTGCCATAACCCAGGGTGTTAAGCCCTCCCAGATGGGTATTGGGGCTGATTCAGCCGCCTCTATTGCCCAGGTGATCTGGTAGATAAGCGCTTAATTTGCACTGCTAAGCACCGCCCTTTAAAGTTGGCTTTAGCACTCTAAGCCCCCGTGTGCTAATTGATATATGGGGTACTTCAGAGGGTAATACCAAATCTAAGAAGGAGAAATCAGGATGGCAATTTCAATTAAGCCACTAGAAGATCGCATTGTTGTGAAGGCAAATGAGGCAGAGCAGAAGACTGCATCTGGATTAGTAATCCCAGATACTGCTAAGGAAAAGCCACAAGAGGGAACTGTGATGGCAGTTGGTCCAGGACGTTTTGAAAATGGAAATCGCATTCCACTAGATATTAAAGAGGGTGACACCGTGCTTTACTCAAAGTATGGCGGCACTGAGGTTAAGTACAACAATGAGGAGTACTTAGTACTTTCCTCCCGTGATGTACTAGCAATTATTGCGAAGAAGTAATCGTGGGTAAATCACTTCAATTTGATGAAGCAGCACGTCGTGCGATGGAGCGTGGAGTAAATATCCTTGCTGACACTGTAAAGGTAACCCTTGGACCAAAGGGTCGTAACGTAGTTATTGCTAAGAGCTATGGCGCACCAACCATCACCAATGATGGTGTAACTATTGCCAAAGAGATTGAACTATCTGATCCAGCTGAGAATATGGGCGCACAGCTTGTTAAGCAGGTTGCAGAAAAAACTAATGATGTTGCAGGCGATGGTACAACTACTGCCACAGTTCTTGCCCAAGCAATGGTGAAAGAGGGGCTGCGAAATCTTGCAGCAGGTGCTCAGCCAATGGAGCTTAAATACGGTATTGAGCAAGCGGTAAATGCAATTACTGAAGCGCTACGTAAAAACTCAACTGCAGTTAGTGGAAAGTCACAGATTGCAGATGTAGCAACCAT
>SHVD01000031.1 GCA_009691185.1 Candidatus Nanopelagicaceae bacterium
CATCGGCTCTTTAAGCCGCCTCACCCCAACTGGTGCCCCTCGCCCACCAGCAGGTGTTGGCGCAGCCGCTCTTGTTTCATGTGAAACATCATCTTCCCTCATGGGGGGAAG
Organism: Candidatus Nanopelagicaceae bacterium; assembly: GCA_009691185.1. GTDB lineage: Bacteria > Actinomycetota > Actinomycetes > Nanopelagicales > Nanopelagicaceae > Nanopelagicus. The sequence goes on from SHVD01000031.1 coordinate 112, forward strand.
TTAAGCACCTTTGGTTATGCAGACCACCCTTGCCACAGGCAGATTTGGCAGTGATATCTGATGAAGTTTGGCGGTGGCACCTTTTTTTAGCTTGGTCGCAGCCAACTCTGCCTCAACCTGCTCACCTTTGATTGCCAAAAGGCAGCCACCTCTTGGAATCATGTGCCAAGAGATTTGGATAAGTTTTTCCAGAGGGGCAACCGCTCTGGCGGTGACCACCTCAAACTGTTTTTTAACTGTTTCAGCCCGGCCCCTTATAACCTCTATTGGCAGGCGGAGCTCTGAAACCACCTCATTTAAAAAATCAATCCGCCTTTGCAGCGGCTCAATCAAGCTCACCTTTAAATCCGGCCGAGCGAGTGCGATCACGATTCCAGGAAGGCCCGCCCCAGAGCCAATATCTCCTACCCGCACCCCTTCAGGGATAAGAGTGGTTATGGGAAGGCAGTTTGCGATATGGCGCTCCCAGATCCGATCCCCCTCTTTGGGGCCGATTAATCCACGCTGAATTCCGGTGGTTTTTAAGATTTGGGCGTAGGCCTGAATCTGATCTGACCCGCCCTTAAAGTAGGCGAGTAGCTCAGCACTTGGTTTCACGTGAAACTTTAGGCAGGAAGTACTACCACGCAGCGATCTGGGTCTTCACCCTCAGATTCACTTGTAAGGCCCAACTCCTGGATGGTGTCATGGACAACCTTTCTTTCAAAGGCGTTCATTGGCCGTAGTTTGATCGGCTCACCTGAGGATTTGACCTCCTCCGCAGTTTGCTTGGCCAACTCAGCAAGTTCAGCTTTTTTATCCCCTCTAAAGTTGTCGATATCAAGCATTAACCTGCTTCGCCCACCCAAAGAGGTTTGAACTGCAAGTCTGGTTAACTCTTGAATTGAATCTAAGACCTCACCTCGCTCACCAACTAGGTGGCTAAGTTTTCCGCCCGCTATCGCTAGGGATGCTCGGTCATTTTCCACGTCAATATCAATATCACCATCAAGATCTGCAATATCTAGCAGCCCTTCAAGGTAATCAGCAGCGACATCGCCCTCTTCTTCAAGTTGGGCGACCAAGCTCTTTTTCTCTACTACCTCTTCTGTCTTTACCTCACTCATTTTTCCTCCAAGATGGTATTTATACTACTTTGTTGGTTTTTGTAATGATTTGTACTGGTTTTGCCTAACCCCTTTTTTTCTTTCGTTTTGGTTGTTTTCTTTGGCCACCCTGCTCTGGTGGATTTTCCAAAATTGTTGTTCCGCCTTGATCCTCACTTTTTTCATCCAACAACCCTTTTGCCGCCTTTTTCTTCTGCAGCTCTTCATAGGCAGGCGAACCCGGTGTTGGGTTTCGCTTAATTACATAGTACTGCTGACCCCAGGTCCATAAGTTTGTAGTTGACCAATAAATTAAAACTCCGATTGGAAAGTTAACTCCGGTGACTGCAAAAATAATTGGAAATAAATACAACATAATTTTTTGCTGTTGCAGCATCATATTGTTTGAAGAGTCCATCTTTGGCATACCTTTCACCATCAACTGTCGTTGGGTGGTGAAGGTGGTGGCGGACATAAAGACAATTAAGAAGATTGCAATCGCCTTTGTGGCGGTATCAGTTGAACCAAGAAAAGTTGAAGAAAGAGGAGCGCCAAAAAAACTTGCCTCTCTAGCTGATACTAGATAATCACCTTTTAATAGTCCGCGTGGTTGATTTTGGCTAATGCTGTTTAATACCCAAAAGAGTGCAAAAAATATTGGCGCTTGCGCCAAAATAGGAAAGCAAGATGCGAGTGGATTTGTCTTGTGCTCTTTATAGAGTTTCATTAACTCCTCAGATTGTTTCTGCCGATCATCCTTATATTTCTTTTGGATCGCTTTCATATGTGGTGATAAAGCGGTGAGCGCCCGCTGAGATTTAATCTGCTTCACAAAAAGCGGAATTAAAATAATTCGAATCAAAATCACTAGTGCAATAATTCCCAGCGACCACTGCAGGTCGCCATTGTTGGTAAAACTTAGGAGATCGTGGATGGTGACTAACACCCAGGAAACAGCGTTATATAAGGGGTTTAGGATGATATCCATTAGGTGTTCTGCCTTTGCCTTATCTTCAATACAGCTTTCTGGGATGGGTAATCAACACCACCATGTGAGAATGGGTTACAACGGATTAGCCGCCAAGTTGCCATGAAAAAACCTTTAACTCCAAACTCAGAGATTGCCAACTCGGTGTAACTTGAACAAGATGGGTAGTACTTACAACGAGGTACAAAAAATGGTGATATAAATTTTTGATAACCGATGATAGTAAGTAAAAATAATTGCTTCATGCCTGTGCCTGATTATTTTGGGAACTCAGTTTGGTGATTGTTTTTTCTACCAACTGATCTACCTCGTTGGTGTAATTATTTTGCTTTTTTAGTACCCGCACCACCAACATTGTTTTAGGTGGCAGGGATGAGATTTTTTCTGCAAAGTTATGTCGCAGTTTTCTACTTACAAGATGTCTACTAACAGATGTGCCTACTGATCTATTCACGATAAAACCAATTTGTGGTTCACCACCACCGGTTAGGGATGCGTAGAGAACTAGATTTTCACCTGTGATTCGAATTCCAGTTTTTGTAATGCGGCTAAAATCTGCTCCACCCCGTAGCCGGTTAATTTTAGGTAACACGTTTGGTGTATTTAATTAAGCAGAGATTTTGGCGCGGCCTTTTGCGCGACGAGCTGATAAAACAGCTCTGCCGCCACGAGTGGCCATGCGGGCACGGAAACCATGTTTTTTAGCCCGTTTGCGAACATTGGGCTGGAAGGTGCGCTTCATAAATCTCTCCTAAAGTTTTTGATTCTCCCGTTTAAGGGTCACAGCGGTATGGGGGGTAAGGGTAGGGGCTGGGGACAAGGTGGGTCAAACCGCCCCATTGCCCCTATTTTTATCATTTTGGGGTTGGTGAAGGGTGGTATTTTTGTGGATAACCACTTGCATTCCTGAGTGCTTGCCCTTATGTTCGCCCCCTATCCACGGATTCTCCCCTCTTTGGCTAGAAAGTGAAGTTTAAAGTGCAGGTTTAGACCACAGCCTGTGGATAACTTTGTGGGTAACTATTTAAGGGCTTTTAGCCAGGATGTGAGTGATTAGATGGCAACGCTGGCGCAGGTTGATCTGCAAAAACTTTGGGAGCAGGTGGTTTCATCTGTCTCTACCCCGCAATACAGCGCATTCTTAGCGAGAACTAAACCGCTTGGTTTAATAGCTGGTGAAGCTGGTGAGGGATCAAATCTTTTATTGTCAGCTCCAGATCTTTTTACTAAAGATGTTTTAGAGACCAGATTGCGTGGGATTTTAACTGAGGAGTTAAGTAATCAGTTTGGTGAAAAAATAAATATTGCCGTCACTGTTACTGGTGAGAGTAAGGGTGAAAATTATGATGAGGGTGATAATACAGGGGAGCAAGATTTCACCTCGGAGGAGATTGAGCTTCAGAATCTAACCAAAGTCGGTGTTGGTAGAAACTCCACCTCTTTAAATAATAATGAGAGTGCGCAATTAAACCCGAGGTATGTTTTTGAATCATTTGTTATTGGAGCCTCAAATAGGTTTGCACACGCAGCAGCGGTGGCGGTGGCTGAAGCCCCAGCAAAGGCTTATAACCCGCTATTTATTTATGGTGAATCAGGGTTGGGTAAAACCCACCTGCTACACGCCATTGGTGCTTACGCTAAAGAGTTATATGGCTCAGTCCGGGTTCGCTACGTCTCATCTGAGGAGTTCACAAATGATTTTATTAACTCAATTAGAGATGACAAAGCTTCGGTCTTTCAAAGGCGCTACCGCGACCTAGATATTTTATTAGTTGATGATATTCAGTTTTTAGAAAACAAAGAACGAACCCAAGAGGAGTTCTTCCACACCTTTAACACCTTATATAACGCCAATAAACAGATAGTTATCTCAAGTGATCGGCCACCAAAACAATTGACCACTTTGGAAGATCGCCTGCGCTCTCGGTTTGAGTGGGGTTTAATTACTGATATCCAACCGCCAGAGCTTGAGACTCGTATTGCAATTCTTCGCAAGAAAGCTGCGCAGGATAAATTAAACGCACCTGATGATGTGTTGGAGTACATCGCAAGTAAAATCTCCACCAATATTCGCGAATTAGAAGGTGCTTTAATTCGAGTCACCGCATTTGCATCTTTGAATCGACAAGGTGTTGATTTATCACTTGCAGAGATTGTCTTAAAGGACTTGATTCCTGAGGAGGGTAGGCCAGAAATAACTGGACCGACAATCATGGCTCAGACCGCCTCCTACTTCTCACTTTCGATTGATGATCTTTGTGGCACCTCTCGTTCTCGCGTCTTGGTCAATGCCAGGCAGATCGCGATGTATCTCTGCCGAGAGATGACAGAGCTCTCCCTACCTAAAATAGGTCAGGCTTTTGGGGGAAGGGACCACACCACTGTGATGCACGCTGATCGCAAAATCAGGCAGCTGATGGCTGAGCGGCGCTCGATCTATAACCAGGTGACTGAGTTGACCAACCGGATCAAGCAGACATCAAAAAAGTAAAGATTTAAACAACTAAATATTGAAGAGTATCCCCAGATTGATACCCCCAAGTTGGGGATAAGGTGTGGATAAGTGCGGATATTGTTTTTCAAGGGTGTTTTAACCACTTGATTTAAACAGGCTCTCCACAACCTCCCCACAGTTTTTGGGGAAGGTTTTATTGCGTCTGACCTGCGGTTTTGCTAAAGATCCACAGTTTTATCTTTGGTTATTACCAACCACTATATAGAGATAAAAGGGTGGGTGGGTGCGAACTGTTGGATAAAACCTTAAGTAGTTAAGATTTCTAAATTATATAAATGAAAGTGAAGGAGTGGGTGAGAAGGTGAAGTTTGTAGTTGAAAGAGATGAGCTAGTTGACGCTGTCAATTGGGTTTCAAAGTCGATTTCAAACCGGCCAATCACCACCGCCCTCCTTGGAATAGTTATTGATGTACAAGATGAGATCACATTATCTGGATCTGATTTAGAGACTGCAGCCAAAGCAAAGTTTAAAGCAGATGTTTCTCAAAAAGGAAAAGTTTTAGTTCCTGGAAGATTACTTGCTGAGATATCTAGAGCGCTTCCTGCAAAACCAGTCACCTTCAATTTAGAGGGCACAAGAGTTTTAGTAACAGCAGGAAGTGTAAAGTTTACATTACCAACCCTGCCATTAGTTGAGTATCCAACCCTGCCAGAGATTCCAACAGCATCAGGAAGTTTAACTTCAGATTTATTTGCAACTGCGGTGAATCAAGTTGCAATAGCAGCTGGTAAGGATGATTCCCTACCAACATTAACTGGTGTTTTTGTAGAGATAAACAAAAACCAAATCACATTAGCGGCAACTGATCGCTACCGCTTGGCGGTTAGAGAATTAACTTGGAGCGCTAAAGATGCGAATATTGAAACCACATCATTATTACGCGCTCGCACCTTGGCAGATGCGGCGAAATCACTAATTGGTTCAACCCAAGTAACAATCTCACTAGCGCCAGCAGACAAAAATGAAAAATTAGTGGGCTTTGTATCTGAAGGAAAAAGCATGACCTCACGGGTTTTAGATGGCTCATTCCCACCATTTAGGCACCTACTTCCCAATGAATCAACCGCAGATGCAATTATTGAGGTAGCACCCTTTTTAGATTCAGTTCGAAGGGTTGCACTAGTTACTGATAAAACAGTGCCACTTAGGCTTAACTTCTCAAATAACACACTACAACTAGAGGCTGGCACAGGTGATGAGGCCCAAGCTAGTGAAAAATTAGACATTAATTATAAAGGTGAAGATATTAATATCGCTTTTAACCCAACATTTCTAACAGATGGATTAAATGCAATCGGTACCGCATTTGTGCACATCGCATTTACTGGTGCAAATAAACCAGCGGTATTAACCGGGCAAACCGAGGCTGGCAGCGCGCCAATTACAAATTATAAGTATTTATTAATGCCAATGCGTTACTCCTCATAATTATTAAATTTTAATTTAGTGTTAATCACCAACTTAAACCTAACTAATTACCGCTCTTATACCAATCTAGAGCTACAACTCCAATCTGGGGTTTCAATATTTATTGGAAAAAATGGTGAAGGTAAAACCAATATTGCAGAAAGTATTCTTTATCTAACCTTCCTAAGCTCTCACCGAGTGAGTGGGAACACCCCATTAATCAAGTTAGGTAACAGCAGTGCTTATATCCGCGCCAAAGTGAAGTATCCAGAGAGAGAGGTCTTAGTTGAGTTAGAAATAAATAATGAAAAGACCAACCGAGCAAAAGTGAATCAAAATCCAGTACGAAGCCAAAAAGAAATCTTTGGCATTGTGCAAACTATTTACTTCTCACCAGAGGATCTAGATATTGTCAGGGGAGATCCAAGTGAGCGGCGCAGATTTATTGATCAACTACTAACCTTAAGGTCACCAAGGATCGCAGGTGTGATCGCAGATTATGAAAGAGCGGTAAAACAACGAAACTCACTCCTTAAAACAAGGGCATCAAGTGATGCACTAGCTCCTTGGGATAAACAGGTGGCAGATTTTGGTGGCCAGTTAATTGCGCTTCGAATAGCTGTGTTAGTTGAGTTAAAACCATTGTTTAACGCGGCCTATAACCAAATTTCAGAGATGAAGCCGGCTGAAATAATATATAAATCAAGCATTGAAAACCCATCCACAAATAATCAAGAGAACACAGATAAAATTATGGAGAGGTTAATTAATAATCGTGGCGCTGAGTTAGAGCGTGGATTAACACTAGTTGGTCCCCACCGTGATGATCTCACCCTTATGTTGGGTGAACATTTAGTTAAAGGTTATGCAAGTCAGGGAGAGTCTTGGTCTATTGTACTTTCCTTAAAACTTGCCACATATAATTTATTAAAATCAGATGGCCTATCACCCATTTTAATACTAGATGATGTATTTGCAGAGCTAGATGAGGAGCGCAGAGAAAAATTAGCGTTGATAGTACAAAGTGCAGAGCAAACATTAATTACAGTTGCAGTTGAAAATGATCTTCCTAAATCAATTACCGGGGTGAAGTATTTAGTGAAGTCAGGAGTTGTGAGTAAATTATGAAACGAGATTTAGCAAAAGAGCTTTATAAGTTTTATCGCTCAGGTTTTCGTAAAACTCAAAACAATGATCAAACTAACGAGAGTAGAGAGAAAAACATTGATCCACAATCTTTGGAAACTGTTCTATCTGAGGTGATTACAGGTAGAAATTGGGGACAAGGCATCGCAGAAGGAAATCTTTTTAGTAATTGGCCACAGGTGGTTGGCAGTGATATCGCTCAACACACAACACCTATCTCGTTAGTAGATGGCAGATTAACAATCCAAGCAACATCATCTGCTTGGTCAACTCAAATTAGACTTATGCAAAATGAATTATTAAAAACTATTTCAAACTCAGCACCCGGCGCGCTAGTTGATGAGTTAAATGTGATTGGCCCACATGCTCCAAGTTGGAAGCGGGGGTTGCGCTCAATTAAAGGGGCCAGAGGGCCAAGAGATACCTACGGCTAGTATCCACCCACAAAACTTGGTTAAAAGCTGCGCATTTCACCCACAAACCCCTAATTTGGGTATTTCAAATCTTGATATCCCGATAAGATTATGGGGTGTGCCGGTCTAATAACGGCCAGGATCGCTTCTAAGAGAGTTTGGGGGTATGTCGGTGGCGACTAAAAATACCGCAACCCAAGCTCAATCCAAAAAGGATCACAAAGGGTATGACGCATCAAATATCACCGTCCTTGAAGGATTGGATGCGGTTAGAAAAAGACCAGGAATGTACATCGGCTCAACTGGTGAGCGAGGTTTGCACCACTTAGTTTATGAAGTAGTTGATAACTCAGTTGATGAAGCACTGGCTGGTTATTGCAGTGAAATAAATGTTATTTTGCAAAAAGATGGATCAGTAAAAGTAATAGATGATGGCAGAGGCATTCCAGTTGATATCCACCCAGTTGAAAAAAAGCCAGCCCTTGAGGTTGTGTTAACTGTTTTACACGCAGGTGGAAAATTTGGAGATGGTGGCTACTCAGTTTCAGGTGGCCTACATGGTGTGGGCCTCTCAGTTGTTAATGCATTAAGTACAGATCTTTTAGTTGAAGTTAAACGTGATGGGTTTAATTGGAATCAAAGTTATAAGTTGGGTGTGCCAACTGCGCCGGTTAAAAAAGGTAGCAGCACTGAAGATTCTGGCACCACCGTAACCTTCTGGCCATCAAAAGATATTTTTGAAACCACAGATTTTTCATTTGAAACTTTATCGGCCCGTTTTCGTGAAATGGCATTTTTAAACAAAGGATTAGTCTTAACTCTAACCGATGACCGTTCAGGACATGTTGATGATAAAGGAAATCCATTACATGTTAGATACGAGTACGCCGGTGGCATTATCGATTTTGTTAAGCATTTAAATTTATCAAAAGGTGCAACTCACAAATCTGTTATCTCATTTATCACCGATGACAATAAACATAAGATGAGCCTTGAAGTGGCAATGCAGTGGAACACCGGGTTTTCAGAGTCGGTATACACATTCGCAAACACAATCAACACCCAAGAGGGTGGTACCCATGAAGAAGGTTTTAGAACCGCACTAACCTCAATAGTTAATAAGTTCGGTGAAGAGTGGGGCTTTATTAGAAAGAAAGAGGATCGCTTAACTGGAGATGATGTGCGTGAAGGATTAACTGCAATAGTTTCAATTAAAATAGCTGAACCACAATTTGAAGGACAAACCAAGACAAAACTAGGTAATACTGAGGCTAAATCCTTCACCCAAAAAGCAATGAATGATCATTTAACCTCCTGGTTTGAAAAAAATCCAAGTGAGGGAAAAGATATTGTTAGAAAATCAATTGATGCCGCAGCAGCTCGTGTAGCTGCTAGAAAAGCTCGCGATCTATCACGTAATCGAAAAGGATTATTAGAAGGCCGGGGTATGCCAGGAAAGTTAGCTGATTGCCAATGGACGGAACCAGAAAAGTGTGAGCTATATATTGTCGAAGGTGACTCTGCTGGTGGTTCTACTAAAGGCGGGCGTGATTCAAGGTATCAGGCAGTTCTTCCAATCCGTGGGAAAATTTTAAATGTTGAAAAAGCAAGAATTGATCGGGTTTTGCAAAACAATGAGGTGCAGTCATTAATCACCGCACTTGGCACTGGAATCCACGATGATTTTGATTTAGCAAAGCTTCGTTATCATAAAATTATTTTAATGGCGGATGCTGATGTTGATGGCCAGCACATCAGAACACTACTACTGACTTTATTATTTAGATTTATGAAGCCGCTAATTGAAAATGGTTTTGTTTATCTAGCTCAACCACCACTGTATAAATTAAAGTGGGGTGGGAAAGAACCAGTGCAGTACGCATTTAGTGATAAAGAACGAGATGGTTTTATTCAAATGGGGTTAGAGAACGGCAAAAAACTGCCCAAAGAGGATGGCATACAAAGATTTAAAGGATTAGGTGAGATGCCGGCTAAAGAGTTGTGGGACACCACAATGGATCCAGCAACAAGAGTTTTAATTAAGGTAACCCTTGAGGATGCCGCTGCCGCAGATGATTTATTTTCAGTTTTAATGGGTGAGGATGTTGAATTGCGAAGATCTTTTATTCAACGAAACGCTAAAGATGTCAGATTCTTGGATATTTAGTAATGGATAAAACATTTACTGATAATGAAACTGAACATGGTCGTGATCGACAAGAGTCGGTAGATCTGCAAGTTGAGATGGCTAGGTCTTACCTAGATTATGCAATGAGCGTAATTGTTGGCAGGGCGCTTCCTGATATTAGAGATGGCTTAAAACCAGTTCACCGCAGAGTTTTATATGCCATGTATGACGCTGGTTATCGACCAGATAAGGGCTACTACAAATCATCTCGAATTGTTGGAGATGTAATGGGTAATTACCACCCACATGGTGATACCGCTATTTATGACGCAGTAGTTCGCCTGGCACAGTTCTGGTCACTTCGCTATCCATTAATTGATGGCAATGGAAACTTCGGCTCACCCGGTAATGATCCAGCTGCTGCAATGCGCTATACCGAAGCACGACTTGCACCTCTTGCCATGGAGATGATGCGAGATATTGATGAGGACACTGTTGATTTTATTGCAAATTATGATGGCCGCTCACAAGAACCAGTTGTACTTCCCTCTCGCTTCCCAAATCTATTAGTTAATGGCTCTGCCGGTATTGCAGTAGGTATGGCAACAAATATTCCACCACATAATTTAGGTGAGGTAATCCAAGCAACCTGCTTTGCGCTAGAAAATCCTGATATGAAAACTGAGGAGCTACTTCCAAAATTAATGGGCTTTGTTAAAGGTCCAGATTTTCCAACCAAAGCATTAATTGTTGGTAGATCAGGTATTGAAGACGCATATAAGACTGGCCGCGGTTCAGTAATTATGCGAGCAGTTGTTGAGGTGGAGGAGATTAACAAACGAACATGTTTGGTAGTAACAGAGCTGCCCTACCAAGTAAACCCAGATAACCTGGCTTTAAAAATTGCCGAGCTTGTTAAAGATGGCCGGATTAAAGGAATCGCTGATGTTAGGGATGAAGGTAATGAGCGACTTGGACAAAGACTTGTAATCGTTTTAAGAAATGATGCAGTTGCCAAAGTTGTTTTAAATAATCTTTATAAACACACCCAATTACAAGATTCATTTGGTGCCAACATGTTGGCATTAGTAGATGGTGTACCTAGAACACTTCGCTTAGATGAGTTCATCCGTTACTACATCGATCATCAGGTTGAGGTAATTGTTAGACGAAGTAAGTACCGCCTTGTTGAGCGAGAAAAACGAGCTCACATATTAAAAGGTTATCTAAAAGCGCTAGATGCACTGGACGCAGTAATTGCACTTATTCGGGCAAGTAAGACGCCAGAGGAGGCAAGAACTGGGTTAATGAAACTACTTGAGGTTGATGAGTTACAAGCAAATGCAATTTTAGATATGCAACTTCGCAGAATCGCTGCCCTTGAACGACAAAAAATTATTGATGAGCATGATGAGTTAATGGCTGATATTAAAGAGCTAAATATCATCTTAGCTAGCCCAGAAAAACAGCGCGCCATAATCAAAACCGAACTAACTGAGGTTGGGAGTAAATATGGCAATGAGCGGCGTACACAAATTATCTCTGGAGATACTGATTTATCTGTTGAGGATTTAATTCCAGATCAAGATGTTGTAGTAACAATTACTAAAGGCGGCTACTCAAAACGGACTAAGGCTGAGGCTTACCGGGCTCAAAAACGTGGCGGTAAAGGTGTAAAGGGAGCAGCATTAAAAACTGATGATGTAGTTGAACATTTCTTTACTGCAAGCACACACAACTGGTTATTATTTTTTACAAACAAAGGGCGAGTATATCGCGCCAAAGTTCATGAATTACCCGATGCAGGAAGAGATGCCAGAGGACAGCATGTGGCAAATCTTTTAGCATTTAAACCAGATGAGTTAATTGCTCAAGTTATTGCAATCTCAGATTACTCAACTCAACCTTATTTAGTAATTGCAACAAAAGCTGGCATTGTTAAGAAGACACCATTGGTTGAGTATGACTCACCAAGAAGTGGTGGCTTAATTGCGGTTGCACTTAAAGCAAATGATGAGGTGGTCTCAGCAACATTAGTAAGTGACAAGGAAGAGTTGTTATTAGTTTCAAAAATGGGAATGTCACTTCGGTTTGCAGCTAATGATGAAAATCTTCGGCCAATGGGAAGAGGAGCAACTGGTGTTATTGGTATGAAGTTTAGAAAAGGTGACAACCTATTAGCGATGGCAGCAATTAGTAGTGATAATAAAAATTACGTATTTACTGCAACTAATGGTGGTTATGCCAAGCGAACAAAGCTTGAGGAGTATCGAACTCAAAACAGAGGCGGAGTTGGAGTTAAAGCTGCAAAGATTGATGAAAACTCTCGAGGTGTATTAGTAGGAGCGATGATTGTGCAGGAAAGTGATGAGATTCTTGCGATCTCATCAGCTGGCACAGTAATGCGCACTCCACTAACACAAATCAGAGAGACTGGCCGAGACACCTTGGGTGTAAGACTGGTTAACCTAGATGCTGGAATCTCAGTAGTATCTGTTACTCGTTTAGTTGATGATCTTGATTAAGCGTAATAACTAGATAGATGATGAGGTATCTATAAGTACTTTTGGATAGGAAGTGCCTCCTCAGGTAGCCTTCACCAGCAATATGGGCCTATAGCTCAGCCTGGTTAGAGCGCTTCCCTGATAAGGAAGAGGTCTGTGGTTCAAGTCCACATAGGCCCACCCTGCACACAATGCGGGGACCTAGCTCAATTGGTAGAGCACCGCCTTTGCAAGGCGGGGGTTAGGGGTTCGATTCCCCTGGTCTCCACCAGTATTTATATTTATTAATTTAAATATAAATTATTTTAGATAAGGAAACGAGAATAATAATGAACTCAACAACTCTTCACACCAGCATGGGCGATATTGTGATTGAGCTATTTCCAAACCATGCACCAAAAACTGTTGCAAACTTTGTTGAACTTGCAACTGGGGCTAAAGAGTGGGTTGATCCAAATATTGGGCAGAAGGTTAAAACTAATCTTTATGACGGAACAATATTTCATCGAGTGATTCCAGGGTTTAT